>NZ_RZTO01000622.1:0-3778 GCF_003997225.1 Mesorhizobium sp. M2C.T.Ca.TU.002.02.1.1 | reverse complement strand
ATCACGGGTCGAACGACGTGGGAACGCTCGAGGTAATTCGCGCTCGCCCAGCCGTGAATCCCGGCCGCATTAATCGAGCACCAGCTGCCCTGGCAAAGGTTCAGCGTAACCCTCTGGCCCGCCGGCAAGGTTGCGATCTTCGCATAGTGCGCGCCCGGGCCGCTGCGCACATTCAGCGATGTCGTGGTGTGGGCGACCGTGGCCGCCGACGCCGGTGCGGGAAAGGCCGCGAGGCCGACAAGGGCGCCGATCAGCGCCAAAAACATCCGGAAATTCATGGTTCCCTCTCTGGTCGATGAAAACAACCCGGCTGTGGCATCTGTTCGTCGAAAGTTGAGAGAGTCAATGCCGCCACAGGCTTTGGTATATCGAAAACATCAATATCCTTAATGGGATAGAAGTTGCTGACGACTGCTTGGCACATTATGCGGGAGATATCATCCTGTCTGCAGCACTGTTCTGCTGCCGCTGTATTCGGCAAGGGCAATGCCCCCGAGGACAAGCGCCAGCGCGAAAGCCTGATAGGGCTGAAACTGCTCGCCGACGATCAGCACCGAAAGCAGCGTGCCGAAGATTGGCACCAGGTTGATGAACAGTCCGGCGCGGTTGGCGCCGATCAGCTCGTTGCCCTTGATGTAGAAGATCTGCGCGATGACGGAGGCGCCGAGCGCCGTGTAGAGCGTCAGCGCCCATCCATGTGCGTCCGGCACGATGACGCGGCCGGCCACGATCTCCCAGATGAAGAAAGGCACCGAGGTCAGAAGCGCGGAGATCGACAAGGCGAGCATCAGGCTTTGCCAGCGAATGGCGGGTTTCAGGCGCAGCCCGACCGAATAGAGGCTGTAGCAAAGCACCGCGACGAGCATGATGGCGTCGCCGAAATTGAGGTCGAGCTTCAGCAGCTGAGGAAGGTCGCCATGGCTTGCGGTCAGCGCGACACCGACGATGGTGAGCGCGACGCCGACGATCTGCAAAGCCTGAACGCGCATTCGGAAGAAGATGAAATTGGCGAGGATGATGACGATCGGGATCGCGGCCTGCTCGATCGAGACATTGATGGCGGTCGTGTAGTTGAGCGCGGTGTAGAAAATGACGTTGAAGAATGTAAAGCCGCAGGTGCCGAGAGCCGCGACCAGCCGCCAGTGCCTGCGCAGCTTCGGCCAGTCTTCGCGCAGCGGCCGCCAGCCGAAGGGCAGCAGGATCAGCACCGCCATCACCCAGCGCAGGAACACCAGCGTCATCGGGGAGACATGGCCGACGGCAAGCTTGCCCGCCACCGAGTTGCCGCCCCATAGCAGCATGGTCGACAGAAGCAGAAGATAGGCGGCTCGGTGCATCGGCAAATCCGGCGCGGCGCAATGCGTTCAAGGGTCAAGGCCGGGGTAGTGCGGCAGCGGCGGCAAGTAAATGATGCGAAAGCCGGATTTTGTTATGCCTGAACCGGGTTGACGTTCGCCGGCGGCGCCTTTTTGATCCTACTCCTGGCCGAAGCATAATATCCTCCGAAAGCCGGTAGTCGCCTTTGCGTTCGCCGACCTTCGGTTCAGGGATGACGTGCCAAAGGATGGTTTCGGCGGCAAAGAAGGGGTCGCGCCGGCCGGCGCTTGACGCTATAGAGGCCTGTCGTTTCAGGCCGCCCGCGCGGCATTTCAAGGGAAAAGAACATGGCCAATGTGGTGGTCGTCGGCTCGCAGTGGGGCGACGAAGGCAAGGGCAAGATCGTCGACTGGCTGTCGGAACGGGCCGATGTGGTCGTGCGCTTCCAGGGAGGCCACAATGCCGGCCATACGCTGGTCGTCGACGGCAAGGTCTACAAGCTGTCGCTGCTGCCCTCGGGCGTGGTCAGGCAGGGCAAGCTTTCGATCATCGGCAATGGCGTGGTGTTCGATCCGCATGCCTTCGTCGCCGAAGCCAAGAAGCTCAAGGAACAGGGCGTGGAGGTCACGCCGGAGCGCCTGAAAATAGCCGAAAACACCGCGCTTATCCTGTCGCTGCACCGGGAGCTGGACGGATTCCGCGAAGACGCCGCTTCGAATTCCGGAACCAAGATTGGCACGACCCGCCGCGGCATCGGCCCCGCCTACGAGGACAAGGTTGGCCGCCGCGCGGTGCGGGTGATGGATTTGGCGGATTTGGAAACGCTCCCCTTGAAGGTCGACAGGCTGCTGACGCATCACAACGCGCTGCGCCGCGGGCTCGGCCATCCGGAAGTGACGCATGAGGCGATCATGCAGGAGGTGACTTCGGTGGCCGCCGAGATCCTGCCTTATATGGACCGCGTCTGGAAAGTGCTCGACGACAAGCGCCGCGCCGGCGAGCGCATCCTGTTCGAGGGCGCGCAAGGCACGCTGCTCGACATCGACCACGGCACCTATCCCTTCGTCACCTCGTCCAACACGGTGGCGGGCCAAGCGGCAGCCGGTTCTGGCGTCGGGCCCGGCGTCATCGGCTACGTTCTCGGCATCACCAAGGCCTACACGACGCGCGTCGGCGAGGGACCGTTCCCGACCGAGCAGAAGAACGAGATCGGCGAGTTCCTCGGCACCCACGGCCACGAATTCGGCGTCGTCACCGGACGCAAGCGGCGCTGCGGCTGGTTCGATGCCGTGCTGGTGCGCCAGTCCGTCGCCGTCAACGGCATCAAGGGCATCGCGCTCACCAAGCTCGACGTGCTCGACGGACTGGACGAGATCAAGGTCTGCACCGGCTACCGGCTCGACGGCGAGACGATCGATTACCTGCCGGCCAGCCAGGGCGCGCAAGCGCGGGTCGAGCCCATCTACGAGACGCTCGAGGGCTGGAAGGGAACCACGGCCGGCGCCAGAAGCTGGAACGATTTGCCGGCGCAAGCCGTCAAATATGTCCGCTATATCGAGGAGCTGATCGGCGCCCCGGTGGCGCTGCTCTCCACCAGCCCCGAGCGGGACGACACAATACTTGTGACCGACCCGTTTCAAGACTAGTTTCGCAGCCCTTCCCGGCGCTATGGCTGATTTGCGGCCGGCGGGAAAAAAATGCAGGTCACCTGACGCATGGCAGATTTCGTTAGTGTTCTGAAGAAGCAGCTCGACAAGAAGGGGGATCCTTCGTTCGAGGTGCGCAAGCAGATATACGACGGTGCCCGCGCGGTGCTGGCGAAGAAGCTCGCCGAATATTCCCCGCCGCTGGCGCCCGATGTCGTCAGCAAGCAGAAGCGCTCGCTGGAAGACGCCATCTCCAGCGTCGAGCGCGACTATGTCAAACGCGTTCCGGCCGAGGATCCGCTGGCGGAGCTGGAGCATATCTTCTCCTCCATCGACCGTAACAAGAACCAGCCGAACCACTCCCGCCAGCCGGCGGCGCCTGTGCCTGCGAAGCCGGATCCGTTCAAATCCGAACCGTTCAAGCCGGCGGCCCCGCCCGCCAGGACGGAACCGAGCTGGCAAAGCGCGCCGAAGGCGGAGCCCGCGCCGCAGGACCCTGCGAAGGCCGAGCCAGCCTGGCAGAACACGGCAAGGACCGAGCCAAGCTGGCAGGCCGCGCCGAAGGCGGAGCCTGCCTGGCAGAAGGCGGCGCCGCCGATGCCGTCGCCGCGTGAAGACGATGTGGGCGTGGCCGGCATGGACGATGCCGATGATGGCGGCGATGTCTTTGCCAGCGATGAGCAGCCGGCCGACACTTTCCAGCGCCTGCGGCCACAGCCGCAGGAGCGCAAGCGCGGCTATGGCGGCTTGATCGCCGCTCTCATCGCGCTTCTGGTGCTGGCGGGCGGCGGCTACGGCATATGGCTGAACAAGAA
>NZ_RZTO01000621.1:0-3779 GCF_003997225.1 Mesorhizobium sp. M2C.T.Ca.TU.002.02.1.1 | reverse complement strand
CTTCTTGCGCGCGGCTCCGGCTCGATCCTGTTCACCGGCGCCACGGCAAGCCTCAAGGGCTTCCCCGGCTCGGCCGGTTTCGCCATGCCGAAATTCGGCCTGCGCGGGCTGGCGCAATCGATGGCGCGCGAGCTTAGCCCGAAGAACATTCATGTCGCGCATTTCATCATCGACGGCCAGATCGAGCCGACTGGACAGGCGCCCGAGCCGGACCGTCCGGATCGTCGCCTCTCGCCCGACGCGATCGCCGAGACCTATCTCGCCGTCCATCGCCAGCATCGCAGCGCCTGGAGCTTCGAGGTCGAGCTGAGGCCCTGGGTCGAGACGTTCTGACGATCCGTCGCACGAACTGCACAATAACGCACCCGGTCGCGGACTCTTTGTTTTAGAAGGTCTGCATATGCCATGATGCCATTTTAGCGATCCGCAATGTAAAAAAGCACAAAATAAAAGATACCTTTACTTAACTTCGGCGTGCATACTGCGAATTGGTCAGAATTGTTGTCCGGCTCTCCTGCACGAATTGAGAATGGGCATGCCGCTTACACGTCGCACGCTGTTTGCAGCCGGAGGCGGAGGGCTGCTGATCGCGCAGGCTCAAGCCGCGGCCACGCCGGCCCAGGCGCAGGACGCTCCAAGACCCATCGTCAGCGACAACAGGCTGCGCATCGCCATGCCGGCCTTCGCTTCGGATCCGTTCTTTCCGGCCGACGGCTCCGGAGCCGGTGGCATCGATATGGACCTTGCGCGCGGCTTGGCCACGGAGCTTGGCGTCGAACCGGTGTTCGACCGGTCCGCCGTGACCTTCGACGCCATGGTGCAAAGGCTGACCTCCGGCGAGGCGGACCTGGCGATCGGCAAGCTGAGCCGCACCCTCCAGCGCGGCCGTTCGATCCTCTATTCGCGGCCTTACGCCATGCTGCACCAGGGCCTGCTCGCCAATCGCGTGAACCTGGCGCGCATCACGCAAGGCAAGCCGCCTGAACAGATCATCCGCGACTTCTCCGGCGATCTCGGCGTGATCGAAGGCTCGTCCTTCGCCACCTATGCGGCGGCCACTTTCCCGCACGCCACGATCCAGCGGTTCGCGGGCTGGAACACGGTCATCGATGCGATCCGCAACGGCACGATCGACCTCGCCTATCGCGATGATTTCGAGATCAAGAAGCTGATGGTCGACGATCCGTCGATGACGGTGGTCGCGCGCTCGATCACGCTGACCGACAAGGTAGACACGATCGCGGTCGGCGTCAGTCCGGCCAATCCGCATCTGGCGGCCTTTGTCGATCTCTATCTCGATCTCGCGCGAGGCCAGCAGGTCCTCAACACCGACGAGATCATCGCCCGGTATCGCCAGGGGAGCAAAGCCTGACAATGGCCGTCTCGGATGCAGCCGCACCCATGCCCTTCGATTGGCGCCTGGCGGCAAAGCGCATCCTGCGCTCGCCATTGACAACGATCATCATGATCCTGGCCGGGATCCTGTGCGGACTCTACTACCCGGCCTTCGCCCATGCGATCAGCCCTTTGGCGCAGGTCTACCTGAATTTCCTCAAGATGGTCGTCCTGCCCTATCTCGTCTCGTCCGTCATCTTCTCGATCACGGCTATGGTCCAGGACCCGAAATCGGTCCGCTACCTCGGCAAGGTCGGCATCGCCGTGCTGGTCGTGTCGTTCCTCGCCGTGCTGGTGAGCGGCACCTATTCGCTGATCCTCAAGCCTGGCCAGATCGAAAACCCGCAGTCGCGCATCGAGCTCGGCGAGTTCATCAACTCCCAGGGCAGCGTCTCCACCGATCTCGCATTTCCCTTCCAGCCGCCGCCGTCGACCGGGGACCCGAACGGCGGGCATTCGATCTTCATGGATCTGGTGCCCAACAACGTCTTCAACGCGCTGGCCTCGGGCCAGACCATCCAGGTGCTGTTGTTCTGCCTGCTTTTCGGGCTGGCGATGGGCAAGATCCCGCAGCCCTCGTCGCTCAGCCTGTCGCAGGCGCTCAATGCGGTGTACCGGGCCTGCACGGTGCTGACCAACTGGTTCGTCTGGGGACTGCCCTTCGCAACCTTCATCCTGATCGCCGACCAGACCGCGTCGACCGGCACCAAGCCGCTGATGCTGATGGGCGGTTACCTGCTGGTGATGGGCCTGTCCTGCCTGACATTCCTCGCCGGCGCCTTTGCCATCATCGCCACACGCTCGCGGCGAAGCTACTGGGCCACGATCAAGATCCTTCAGCCGCTTCTGATGGTGGCCATCACGACGCGCTCCACAGTCGCCTCGCTCCCTTGGGTCATCAACCTTTTGAGCGAACGGCTACGCTTCAACCTTGTGGTGGTCGAGCTGCTCGTGCCGTTGCAGGCGGCGCTGCTGCGAACCGGCCCGGCGCTGGTCTACACCTCGGGCACGCTGTTCATCGCCCAGCTCTACGGCCATCAGTTGGCGATCCCGGACCTCTTGCTTGTCGGCGTCGCCTCCGCGCTTCTAGCGCTAACGACAGGCGGCATGGGCAGCCTGCTGATCCTGTCGCAGATGTCCATTGTTTGCGGTTATCTGAAGCTTCCCTTCGAGGCGGCGTTCGCCCTGTTTGTCGCGGTGGACGCGGCCGTGGACACGCTGATGACGCTGTCGAGCGTTTCCACCGTGGCCGCAAGCACGGCGATGATCGCGCCCAGCCATCGGGAGGCGGCTCAGGGCACTGAAACCGTCGCGCAAGAGCTCGAAGCCGAGCACGCTCGATGATCGACGAAGCCATCCGTCCCCAGCTCGGCATCATCGGCGGTCTCGGGCCGCTGGCATCGGCCGACTTCTACTTCAAGCTCACCCGGATGACCGAAGCGCTGCGCGACAACGAGCATGTGCCTTCCGTCATCCTCAGCGTGCCGCAACTGCCCGACAGGACCGAGGCGATCCTGGCCGGCCATGACGGGCCGCTGGCCCCGCTGACGGCTGCGGTCTCGACGCTCAATGCGCTCGGCGTTGCCTGCATCGTCATGCCCTGCAACACCGCCCATCATTGGTACGACAAGCTGGCGGCGAACTCGCGGGCAGAGATCATCCACATCGGCGACGCGGTGGTGGCGGAGATCCGCCGCAGCCTGGACCGGGGCCGGGTTGCGAACCTTGCAACCCGGGGCACGCTGGTTTCCGGCTTCTATCAGCACAGGATATCGGCGGCGGGGTTCGACCTCTGCCTCCCGCTGGACGCCGAGTTTCAGGAGCGCGTCGACAGCGCGATCATGCTCGTCAAGGCCGGGTCGATCGCGCAAGCCGCGGCCGAGACCGAACGCGCGCTTCATCTCGCGCAGCTGGCCGGCGCCGATGCAGCACTTCTCGGCTGCACCGAATTGTCGGTGGTGGCGGCCAGCCTCGGCGACACGAACGGATTGATCGTCATCGACAGCAATGCGGCACTGGCGCGAGCCAGCCTGACACGATTGGGCTTCGGCGTTCAGGAAGCGCGGGGCCTGCCGAAGGTGCCCCGCTTGCGCGCGAATGGCCGATCGAGCTGGCGCGCCACGCAGCGGGCCTCCTAGAGCAATCCAGGAAAAGTGCGTAGCGGTTTTCCGTCCGGAATTGCGTGAAAGCAAAAAGTTGGAGCGGTTTGGCGATTCCATGAAACGCTGAACCGCTCGTTACCGCTTCCGAATCAAAGCCGGCTTGCGAGCAGCCGGTGTTCTCCAAGTCACAAAATCTTTGAGAGAATATTTTCCGCCTCCCGTCTGAGAGGAAAAGCGCTTCTTTGCCCAGCCGGGCAGCATTGGCGATGCTGATATCAGGGC
>NZ_RZTO01000620.1:0-3787 GCF_003997225.1 Mesorhizobium sp. M2C.T.Ca.TU.002.02.1.1 | reverse complement strand
CGTTGTGCGAGCCCTTGATGCGCGGCACGTTGACGAAGCCTGCCGCGCAGCCCATCAGCACGCCGCCGGGGAAGGACAACTTCGGCACCGACTGCCAGCCGCCCTCGGTGATGGCGCGCGCACCATAGCCGATGCGCTTGGCGCCCTCGAAGGTGCCGGCAATGGCCGGATGTGTCTTGAAGCGCTGGAATTCCTCGAAAGGCGACAGATAGGGGTTCTTGTAGTTCAGGTGGACGACGAAGCCGACCGCCACCTGGTTGTCCTCGAGATGGTAGAGGAAGGAGCCGCCGCCGGTCTTCATGTCGAGCGGCCAGCCGAAGGAATGCTGCACCAGACCCGGCTTGTGGTTCTCGGACTTGACTTGCCAGAGCTCCTTGAGACCGATGCCATATTTGCCGGGTTCGCGGCCTTCGGAAAGTCTGTATTTGGCAATGAGCTGCTTGGCGAGCGAGCCACGCGCGCCCTCGCCGATCAGCACATATTTGCCCATCAGCGCCATACCCGGCGCGTAGGCCGGGCCGTGAGTGCCGTCCTTCTCCACGCCCATGTCGCCGGTGATGACGCCGGTGACGGCGCCGGCGTCGTTGTAGACCAGGCTTGCAGCGGCAAAGCCCGGATAGATCTCGACGCCCAGCGCCTCGGCCTTGGTCGCCAGCCAGCGGCAGACATTGCCGAGCGACACGATGTAATTGCCGTGGTTGTTCATCAGCGGCGACATCAGGAAGTTGGGAAGGCGGAACGAACCGGCCGGGCCGAGCACCAGGAAATGGTCCGCCGTCACTGGCGTCTTGAACGGATGATCGCTTTCCTCGCGCCAGCCCGGCAGCAGCCGGTCGATGCCGATCGGATCGACGACGGCGCCGGACAGGATGTGGGCGCCGACCTCGCCGCCCTTCTCCAGGACGACCACCGAGAGGTCCGGATTGACTTGCTTCAGACGGATCGCCGCGGCAAGGCCGGCGGGACCGGCGCCGACGATCACCACGTCGAATTCCATGCTTTCGCGTTCGATTTCGCTCATCGACCCCTCTATGGCTTGCCGCATTCTCGCATTGTGCTGGCTCCCGCGCTGCATAGCGCATCAATGCGCGACGCGAAACCGGCGCGGACGTGACAACGCCGATTTCGACAAAAAGTCGCGGTTTTCCCCTACGAAAAGGCAGAAGCAGCGGCTATGGCCAAGCATAGGCCAGCGCCAATTGGTTGGCAGGCCAGGCGGCGCCGGGATGTTTTTAATTGTTCGACGGCTTGGTTATCGGCAATACTTCGCGCCATGCGCAGCCCAGAGCCGCCCGGCTTTCCATCGAAGCGCTTACTCTTCACGCCAGGCGCGGCCTGGCGCGCGGTTCTTCCGCTCCTCTTTTTGACCATGCCGGCCCTTTCGACCACGCAAGTCCGGGCGGATCCGGTGAAGGTGTGGGCGACCGGCGCCTACTCCTTCTCCGACGAGCTGGGCGGCTTCCGCATCACCGGAGCCTCCGGCATCGGCACCAAGGAAGATCCCCTGGTCATCAAGGAGGAGCTGAACTCGGCGACCCCGGTGACGCTGACCATCCGCGCGACCAAGCCGATCGAGCCCTTCGGCAAGGCCGGCGAGGTCGCCAACGGCGTGATGTATATGCGCATCGACGTGCTCAACAACAGCGCGCTCCCCTGGGTGGAGTTCCAGTTCGAGCTGCATGAGATCCTCGACCAACCCAGCGTGTTCGGCGACGGCCTGTCCTTCGACCAGCGCAACAAGACGCCCGACAACATCTGGTCGAGCAACTTTGCCGATTTCGACCGCCGGTTCGAACCCTATGACCGGCTGCTGTTCCGCAACGGCAAGGTCGACCCGCTGAAGACGGCGACCTTCGATTTCCTGATCACCGACTATACGCCGCGCTGGACGTTTTACATCGTTCAGGATCCAAGGATTCCGACGGGGTGAATTACGCCGATGTCCAAGGCGGAGCTGACAACTTGCAAATCGGCGCCGCGCGGACGATGGTGGCGCCATGACTGCCGCTTCCCCCAGCACACCAGCCGAGATCGCCGAACTACTCGCCTTCTATGCCAGCGCCGGCGTCGACGACGCGCTCCAGGACGCGCCGATCAACCGGTTCGCCGAAGCGGCGGCAATACAAGTTGGACGGGGGCCGGCAGACCGCAGGCCCGCCGAGCGGGCGCCGGCAGCGCCACAACGCGAAACCAGGCCCGAAAGCCGAACGGCACCCGGCCAGGCTCCGGAACGCGTCGAGAACCCGCCAGCTCCCTTGTCCGGCCTCGACGCCAGCAATATTCCGGACGCACCCACCCGGGTGCCGGCGGCCGCGGCCGTTCCCGACGAGGCACAGGCCCTGCTGGCGCGGCAGCTTGCCGCGAGCGCTTCGACGCTCGACGAGCTGCGCCAGCACATGGCCGCCTTCGACGGCTGCAATCTCAAATTCACCGCCAAGAACCTGGTCTTCGCCGACGGCAACCCGAACGCCGACCTGATGCTGGTCGGCGAGGCGCCGGGCCGCGACGAGGACCTCGAAGGCCTGCCCTTCGTCGGCCGCTCCGGGCGGCTGTTAGACCGCATGCTTGCGGCGATCGGCCTCGACCGCAACTCGGCCTATATCGCCAACGTCATCCCATGGCGCCCGCCGGGCAACCGCACGCCGACGCCGCACGAGACCGAAATCTGCCGTCCCTTCATCGAAAGGCAGATCGAGCTGGTCAATCCAAAAGTGCTGGTCAATCTCGGCGGGCCATCGGCCAAGACGCTGCTCAACACGACCGAGGGCATCCTGCGCCTGCGCGGCAACTGGCGGCTGCACACGACCGCCTCAGGCATAGCCATTCCGGCGATGCCGACGCTGCACCCAGCCTATCTGCTCAGAACGCCAGCGCACAAGAAGCTGGCCTGGCGGGATTTTCTCGAGGTGAAGGCGAAGTTGAGGGGGTTGAGGTAAGCGCGGCCTTTCCCTCTCCCCTTGTGGGAAGGGGGAGCTTAACCTCCCAGGTAATTGAAATCCCTCTCCCTCCGCCCTAGTCCTGCTCCCCATGAGCACATCCGAACCCTCCGCCGGCAGCCTGATCCGCGAGTGGCGCACGCGGCGGCGCATGAGCCAGCTCGATCTCGCCATGGAAGCCGACATCTCGCAGCGGCATCTTTCGTTCGTCGAAAGCGGCCGCGCGCAGCCGTCGCGCGAGATGGTGCTGCATCTGGCCGAGCAACTGTCGATCCCGCTGCGCCTGCGCAACCAGCTCCTGCTTGCCGCGGGCTTCGCGCCGAGCTTCAGCGAGAGGCCGCTGACCGACGCGACGCTGGCGCCGGCGATGGCCGCCGTCGAGACCGTGCTCAAAGGCCACGAGCCGTTCCCGGCGCTGGCGGTGGACCGGCACTGGAACCTCATTTCGGCAAATACCGCGATCGCCCCGTTCCTTGCCGACATTTCCGAGGCATCCCTGCTTACGCCGCCGGTCAATGTGCTGCGGCTCAGCCTCCATCCTGGCGGCGTGGCGCCGCGCATCGTCAATCTGGCGGAATGGCGCGCGCATCTGCTTGAACGGCTGAAGCACCTGAGCGACGCGACCGGCGATCCTGCGCTGATCGAACTTGAACAGGAGCTGCGCGCCTATCCATCCGGCCTGAAGAGCAGCCGTCCGGCGCCGGTCGAACCGAGCGGCATCGTCCATCCGCTGCGGCTCGCGCATGGCGATACGGTGCTGTCCTTCATCAGCACCATCACCGTGTTCGGCACGCCGCTCGATGTCACTCTGTCGGAGCTGGCGATCGAATCCTTTTTCCCGGCCGATGAGC
>NZ_RZTO01000061.1:0-13937 GCF_003997225.1 Mesorhizobium sp. M2C.T.Ca.TU.002.02.1.1 | reverse complement strand
CTCCAATCGCGGCCAATGACGCCGCCTTTCTCCAGCAGTCTTGCCATCGCTCGCGCGCGGCGCGTTGATGCAGGTCAAATTGAATCGGCAAAAGCAAGTCGAGGCCCGGCATGGCCGGGCCTCGTCGCTTGAACGGCTGAGGGCCGAGAATAGGCCCCGCTCCTATTCTCCGCCGCCAAGCGAATGGACATAGACGGCCAGTTCCTTGACCGTCGTCTCGCCGAGACGACCGACCCAGGCAGGCATCACCCCGTTCTTCGGAGCTCGCACCTGAGAAGCAATCGCGGCTTCGCCGGAACCGTGGAGCCAGATCGCATCCGTCAGATCGGGTGCACCGAGGTCCCTGTTGCCCTTCGCGTTGTCGCCATGGCAGACCGCGCAATTGTCCGCGAAAACCTTGGCGCCGGGCTCGATCAGGCTCTTGTCCCGCACCGGCCCTGAAAGGCTGGCCACAAAAGCGCTGACCTGAGCGATCTGATCCGGCTTGAGCATGTCGGCAAAGACAGGCATCTCCGACTGGCGAGTATCCGCGTCCGGGGCGAAACGAATGCCGTGCGTGATCGTCTGCTGGATCTGCTCCGCCTTGCCACCCCAGAGCCAATCGTCATCGTTGAGGTTCGGAAAGTCTGTCGACCCTTGCGCGCCGGAGCCATGGCACTGCACGCAGTTGACCTTGAATGCCGCGCCGCCGGCCGCGACGGCGAACTCGCGCAAAGTGTCGTCAGCAGCAATTTCCGAAACGGTTTTGGACTGTATCGCCGCGACATATTTGGCCTTGGCGGCCTCGGCCGCGGCCATTTCGTTCTTGACGTCGTTGCGGCTGGAAAAGCCCAGGGCGCCCTTGGTGGCGGAACTCAGCATCGGCCAGGCGGGGTAGGCAATGGTGTAGGCGAGTGCCCAGGCGATGGTGATGTAGAAGGTTATCACCCACCAGCGTGGCAAGGGATTGTTGAGTTCCTTGATGCCGTCCCACTCATGGCCGGTCGTCGTCACGCCGGAGATTTCGTCGACATGCTCGCTGCTCATGATCAATCGTCCTTGAGAGGTATCTGTGCGGCGTGGTCGGCATGCGCCTTGCCCCCGGGGCGAAGCGCAAAAGCGATGCAGCCTACAAAGAACAGGGCCATCGCAAGCAAGCCCCAACTGTCGGCGAACTCCCGCATCAAATTGTATTCCATCGGTCTGTGCTCCTCAGCGGTAGCCGGCGGCTTCGTCGTAGTTCTTGAAATCGACCAGGGTGCCGAGCATCTGGAGGTAAGCCACCAGGGCGTCCATCTCGGTGACCTGTTGCGGGTTGCCGTCGAAGTCGCCGACCTTGGCCTTCGGGTATCTCTTCTCCAGGCCTGACGTGTCGGCATTGGGATCGGCCTGCGCCATCAGATCCGCATTGGCATTGGCGATCATGTCATCGGAGTAGGGGACACCGACACGCCGGTTGGCGACGAGATGCGTCGAGAAGTCCTTCACCTCGATCGGCGTGTCCTTCAGGAACGCGTAGCTCGGCATGATCGACTCGGGCACGACGGATCGCGGGTCGGTAAGGTGCTGGACGTGCCAGCTGTTGGAGTAGCGGTCGCCGACGCGAGCGAGATCCGGCCCCGTTCGCTTGGATCCCCACTGGAACGGGTGATCGTACATCGACTCGGCCGCCAGGCTGTAGTGGCCGTAGCGTTCCACCTCGTCCCGGAACGGCCTGATCATCTGGCTGTGGCAGAGATAGCATCCCTCGCGCACATAGATATTTCGGCCGGCGAGCTCGAGCGGCGAGTAGGGCCGCATGCCCTCGACCTTCTCGATCGTATTGTCGAGATAGAAGAGCGGCGCGATCTCGACGATACCGCCGACGGTCACCACCAGCAGGGATCCGACAAGAAGCAGCGTGGCGTTCTTCTCGATCAGCGCGTGTCTATCTATCAAGCCCATGTCTGGCTCCTTATTCGGCAGGCTGGAGGGCGGGGGCGGTACCTGGCAAAGGCTGCTCTTTGCGCTGGTAGCCACGAATGGTCATGGTGATATTCCAGGCCATGATCAGCATGCCGGTGAGGTACATGGCGCCGCCCGCCGCACGCATGAGATAATAGGGATGCATGGCGGCGACGGTCTCGGCGAAGGAGTAGACGAGGAACCCCTGCTCGTCGTACTCGCGCCACATGAGTCCCTGCATGATGCCCGAGACCCACATCACCGCGGCGTAGACGACGATGCCGAGCGTGGCCAGCCAGAAGTGCCAGGTGACAAGCCGCAGCGAATAGAGCCGCTCACGATTCCAGAGCTTCGGCACCATGTAGTAGATCGCGCCGAACGTGATCATGCCGACCCAGCCGAGCGCGCCCGAATGGACATGGCCGATGGTCCAGTCGGTGTAGTGCGAGAGCGAGTTGACGGTCTTGATCGACATCATCGGACCTTCGAAGGTCGACATGCCATAGAAGGCGACGGCCGTAACCATCATGCGGATGATCGGATCGGTGCGGATCTTGTCCCAAGCGCCCGACAGCGTCATCAGGCCGTTGATCATGCCGCCCCATGACGGCATCCACAGCATGATCGAGAACACCATGCCGAGCGTCTGCGCCCAGTCGGGCAGGGCGGTGTAATGGAGGTGATGGGGCCCGGCCCAGATGTAGAGGAAGATCAGCGCCCAGAAGTGGATGATCGACAGGCGGTATGAGTAGACGGGCCGGTTCGCCTGCTTCGGGACGAAATAATACATCATGCCGAGGAAGCCGGCCGTCAGGAAGAAGCCGACCGCGTTGTGGCCGTACCACCACTGCGTAAGCGCGTCCTGGACGCCGGAGAAGGCCGAATAGCTTTTCGATCCCAGGAATGATGCCGGCATCGACAGATTGTTGACGACGTGGAGCATCGCAATGGTGACGATGAAGGAGAGGTAGAACCAGTTGGCGACGTAGATATGCGGTTCCTTGCGCTTCAGGATCGTGCCGAGGAAGAGCAGGAGATAGGCGACCCAGACGATGGTCAGCCAGATGTCGACATACCATTCCGGCTCGGCATATTCGCGGCTTTCGGTGATGCCCAGCAGATAGCCGGTCGCGGCCATGACGATGAAGAGCTGATACCCCCAGAAGACGAACCAGGCGAGATTGCCGCCGAACAGCCGCGCCCGGCAGGTGCGCTGGACGACGTAAAGCGAGGTGCAAATCAGCGCGTTGCCGCCGAAGGCAAAGACGACGCCGGAGGTGTGGAGCGGCCGCAGCCGTCCGAAATTGAACCAAGGCTGGATGTTGAGGTCGGGGTAGGCGAGCTGCAGCGCGATGATCACGCCGACCAACATGCCAACGACGCCCCAGAACACCGTTGCGATGGCCCCGTAGCGGATCGGACCGTCCATGTAGGCGGAGGGGTCGATCGGCGCCGCGGGCTTGAAATCCGAATTGCGCAGCAAGATCGCGGTAAAGCCAGCCACTGCGAAGAACAAAACCCACATGTGCTGGCGAAAAGGCTCATCCGCGCCGAAGCCGGCGGCCACAAGGGCAGCAAAAGCAAACAGGCCTAAAAGGACGATCTCCGTGCCAAATTTCATCGCAAGTCCCCGATCTCGTCTCGAAAGTTCCGGCGGAAATGCCCGCTCGCGGCACCATTTCGGGATTTTCCGTTCCCGGGCCTTGATTCAAGTCAAACGCGACGCGCTTTTGTTTTGGGGAAGGTTGCCGCGACCGCTGGAGCGCAGCTTTGGCAGTGATGTGAACAGGCAGCGGCGCCGATGAAACGACCCGCAGGGCCGAAGTCGGCGACTCTGGAGGGTCAAAGCCAGACGACGGTTCGATAGCAGGTCAGTCGCCGCAGCGTTCCTCGAGCAGAGCGATGCTTGCGAGGCTGATGTGTCGCTTGTTTACGATCCGGATCGCCCCATCCACTCGCAGCCTGGAGAATTCCCGACTTACCGTCTCGATCGTCAGCCCAAGGAAATCGGCGATTTCCCCGCGTGTCAGCGGCAGATCGAAGCTGATAGGGTCTGCTGGAGATCTGGAGGGGCCGATGTGTCCGGCGAACATAAGAAGGAAGCTTGCGACTTTCTCGGAGGCGGTCTTGCGCCCCAGTGCCGCCATCCAGTCGCGCGCTTCGTCGAGTTCGTTCAGCGCGCGCCTCAGCAGCAGGCGTCCAAGTTCCGGCACCTCGTTGGTCATTTGATCGACGATCGCTCTTGGAAACGAGCATAGCGCCATATTCGTCAAGGCCTCGGCTTTGATCGGCCTTTTCGCCTCGAACGGCCTGCCGAGAAAATCGGGCGCGAAATGGAAACCGACGATCTGCTGACGACCATCCGAAAGATTTCTCGTGAGCTTGACCACCCCGGACAATAGGTTCGAGTAGGTTCCGTCGCCGGGCAGGTCCGTCCCGGCCAAGATCTCGTGCCTGGAGGAGGCTTTGGCCAAATCGGCAAGTTGGCGGTTGTTGAACGCACCGCATAATCCGGCCCGCCGCGCTTCGCAGGAGTTGCAAATTGCGGGAACCTCAGCCTGTTGAGCATCCTGTATGCCGGCCATTGTGACGCCCGTGGTCAAATAGAGCGGCAATTTGCGCCGGTTTTGGCTTGAGGTGCCTTGATCTAAATCAAGGTTTTGGCGGTGCCGTTCAGGTAGCTTGACCGTCATGACCGCTCCTGTCGCTATCATCCAGCCCCCGCACTCAATTCCAGCCCAGGGCCTGGGCGACAACGTACCTCGATACACGAGCTATCCGACGGCGCCGCACTTTCATCCGGGCGTTGACGCGGTAACGGTTCGCGGGTGGATGAATGCGCTTGAAGGCGATGACGAGATATCGCTCTATCTGCACATCCCCTATTGCGACCGGCTGTGCTGGTTCTGCGCCTGCCATACCAAGCAGACGCGTCACTATGCGCCGGTGGCTTCCTTCCTGCGCTCGCTCCACAAGGAAATCGAGACCATTGGTGGTCTCCTAAACGGCAGGGGCAAGGTCCGGGCCGTCCATTTCGGCGGCGGATCGCCGACGATGCTGAAGCCCGATGACATAATCATGCTGGGAAGGGCGTTGCGGGAACGGTTCGACTTCCTTGCCGATGCCAGCATCAGCGTCGAGATCGATCCGAACGACATGGACGAGGGCCGGCTCGACGCCTTCGCGGCCATCGGCATGACGCGAGCGAGCCTTGGTGTCCAGGACTTCGATCCCAAGGTGCAGAAGGCGATCAACCGCGAGCAGAGTTTCGCGCTGACCAAAGGCATTGTCGATGCGGTGCGTGCACGGGGCGTTCGCTCCGTCAACCTTGACCTGCTTTATGGGCTCCCGCATCAGACCCGCGAGAGCGTTGCGGCGACCGTCGCTCAAGCGCTGACGCTGACGCCAGACCGGCTGGCGTTGTTCGGTTACGCCCATGTGCCATGGTTCAAGAAGCACCAGACCATGATCGATGAAGCCTGGCTGCCCGATTCCGCGGCACGTCTGGCGCAGTCGCAGCTTGCCGCGCGACTGATTGTCGACGCAGGCTATGAGGCCTTGGGGCTGGATCATTTTGCAAAGCCGCAGGATACGCTGGCGGTTGCCGCGCGGGCGGGCAAGATCCGCCGCAATTTCCAAGGCTACACCGAGGACCAATGCGAGACATTGATCGGCCTCGGTCCGTCCTCGATCAGCCGGTTCCGCCAGGGTCACGCACAAAACATCGTTGCCACCGGCGAGTACGAAAAGGCTGTGGATTCCGGACGCCTGGCGATAGCGCGGGGGATCGAGTTCAGCCTCGATGATTTGGCGCGAGGTTGGGTCATCGAGCGCCTGATGTGCAACTTCGCCTTCTCGGCGACAGAACTTGTCGAACGCTTTGGAGCGATGGGGCAGACGGTGCTGTGCGAAGCGAGCCGGTTGGCTATCGGCGGCGCCGGCCAATTCCTTCGGCTCGATGGCGAAGACTTCGTCGTGCCTGAGGAAAGCCGTCCGTTCGTCAGGACGGTGGCGGCCAAGTTTGACAAATATCTCGACAATGGAACCGGCAGGCATTCGCTAGCGGTTTGAGCGAGTCCTTGTTCGTGCATGTCGTTTTCCCAAACCGCTGCGCACTTTTAGGCGACATGCATTGGGCCGCGGATCAGAAGTGCTCGCCGATCTTAAAGGGGCCGACACGGGTGCCGGCCGCGATCAGATAGGCAGTCGACCAGCCGATCAGCAGAAAGCCGTTGATGCCTTCCAGGGCCGCCAGGATGCGCCAGCCATGGGCGGGCACCACATCTCCGTAGCCAACCGTCGAAAAGGTGATGGTCGAAAAGTAGAGCGCCGTCTCGAAATCGTTCAGGATTCCGAGCAGTCGATACAGGCCGGCCCAAAGCCAGACTTCCGCCGTCATGACCGCGAAAAGTCCCATCACCACGCTGATCATGGCGACGACACGGCTACGCCGACCGTGCATGCGGAACAGCGCCACAAGATGCGCCATCATGCGCGTAATCGCGATAAGGCCGAACGTATGGATCAGGACCGTCAGGCTGATGACGATCGTGCCGACGAAAAGATTAAGGATCATCCTGGGAAACTACAGACCCCGACTGCTGCAGTCCTTGCGTAGAATCAAGCGGCGCCGGTGGTGTTTGGCAGGGCAGCGGCGGAGCCGGGGCGAAAGAACATGGCGAGCTTCAGGCTCGCTGCTATCCGCTCCGCCCGTTCGACAAACACCGCCGCGATTTCGGGCGCGAACAGCTCGGCCGCGGTTTCGCGAAAGAGAGTCAGCCAGATATCGAAGTCGGCTTCGGTGACATCCTTGAGCTTCAGGTGAGCGGGCACCGGCCGGCCATTATAGTCGCCGTTCTTCAGGATGACGGAGCACCAGAAGTCCGTCATCTTCTCCAGATGAGGCTCCCAATCGCCGACAATCCCGACGGCGAAGATAGGCCCGAGCCGCTCATCCTTTCTTACCCTGGAATAGAAGTTGCGAACCAGCGCTCCTATCGATGTCCGATCGACGCCGGAGCGAAGCAGAGGCTGTTCGGCGGCGGGGCGCACCCTGTCGAGAAAGATCGGCTTTGAAGTCATTCAGGTTCCTCGTTTCTCGAGTGTTCAGGTCAATCCCCTGCGGTGAATGGCGACCCGCGAAGGCGCGGCGGCGATGGATAACGCGAGGCCCAGATGTCTGGCAGTGTGCCGGCCGCATAGTCGCGCCGTTGCCGTCGCGGATGACGTTCGAACATGCAGGGTCGGCGGAAGCCCCCCACAACATGCACTTCCTCAAGAGAGATTCTTGCTGCGCGCATTGAGCCGCGGCCGCGTCAGCATGCCGCCGAACAGGACTGCATAGCCGATGAAGGCCGCGGCCCAGAACGCCGCCGACAGATCGAGGAGAATTGCCATGGCAGGCGCCAAGCCGGCGGCCACGCGCAGGATGGCGGCAACAATGATGGCGACGAAAACCGCGCATGTGCCGGCGCTTGCCCTTAATTCGCGGCCTGTATGGCCAAGGGTGGCGCGGGCCATGACGGCAAGCGTCATGCAGGCGATCGCTCCCACCGCAAAGGCATGAATGCCGGCCACCGCGGGGATCCTTCCCGGGGCGAGGACGCTCAAGCCGGCGAGCAGAAGCCCGACCGGCACAAAGGCGAAGGCGACATGCAGGATCAGAACCAAAGGGTCGGGCAGCGTCCGGTAGCCTGCCCAGCGGGCAAGCCGGACGGCGTTGAAGATCGCCGCGGCGAGCAGCAACACGCCGGTTGCGATGGCGTCGGGAAAAAACGTCCACGCGGCGAGGGCAAGAGCCGAGAGCGCGATCGTCCCGACATCGAACCTGCCGAACGACGCCGGGAGCCGGCCCGGCTTCTCGCGAACCAGCCAATTGCGGGTGAAGCTCGGAACGATCCGCCCGCCGATAATCATGACGAGGACGACAACCGCTCCAAGACCGAGGCGCCGGCTCATGTCGGAGATGCCCTGGTAATGCGCCTCGACATGAAACATGACATTTGCCGCAAAAAGGGTCGCGACCGGCAGCAGCACCTTGAGGTTCCGCCAGTTTCGCCCGGCAACGATCTCCGTCGCGGCTGCGGCCACCACCGCGAGAAGAAACGAGCAGTCTATGACGGCGCTCAAGAGCCAGCCCGTTTCCGCCGAAAAGAACACCGCCGCCCGGCCCGCAATCCAGATCAGCACGAGTGCCAGCAGGCGAAAATCCTGAACGGGAAGCCGCCCGGTCCAATTCGGAATTGCGGTCAGCAGGAAGCCCGTCACGACTGCCGGCAGATAGCCGAAGAGCAATTCGTGCACATGCCAGTCCACGGGCAGGAAGGTGCTGAAGGTCTCGAGCTTGCCGTAGTAAAGAGGCAACCAAAAGAGTATAGCGGTGCCTGCCTGCAGCGAGCCGAGCAGAAAGAAGGGCCGGAACCCGTAGGAGAAAACTGCCGGATAGACGCTTGGCCGTGTCCGTGGAATTGCCATGGCATGCCTCATCGGAGACCAGGCGAGGTGCCTGTCTGAGCCCATCTCTATCCCGGCCCCGAAGGATGGAATTTGCGTTAGATCAAACAGGCGAGTGAATGGCCGACGGCAGCGACGGGAGGCTTCCCTTGTCGACGGGCTGCCGTCCGTGACAAAGTCCGGTAAGAGAGGCCCGGTCAGAGGGCCCTTGAGCGCGTTATACTGTTGAAACCGGGAGAAAAAGCCAGTTGGCAAGCCTTGATCGATCACTGATTGCCGGGCTGTCCGTCTTCGAGGGGATCGCTGCCGCCGATCTCGATCGCATAGTCGGACAGGCAAGGTCTGTGCGGATCGCCAGGGGGCAACCGGTGTTCGAGCAGGAGCAGGAGGCCCGTTCGTTCTTCCTGCTGCTTGACGGCCATGTGCGCGTGGTGAAATCGACCCCGACCGGGCACGAGGTGACCGTGCGATACATAGGCCCCGGCGAGCTGATGGGGATCGCAAGCGCGCTGGGCCGGACGACCTATCCGGCAAATGCAATCGCCGCCGTCGATTGCGTGGCCCTTGCCTGGCCAAGCCAGCTGTGGCCCACATTCGCGACGAGCTTCCCGAGCTTCAGCGCCAATACTTACAGGATGGTGGGAAGCAGGCTGCAGGATGCCCACACGCGCGTTATCGAGATGTCGACCGAGCAGGTGGAGCAGCGCGTCGCGCATGCCTTGCTGAAGCTGATCAAGCAGTCGGGGAAAAAGACCGAGGAAGGGATCTTGATCGATTTCCCGATTTCGCGCCAGGACATCGCGGAGATGACGGGCACGACGCTTCACACGGTAAGCCGGCTGCTTTCAGCCTGGGAAGACCAGGGGCTGGTGAAAAGCGGGCGCCAAAGGGTTGTCGTGATCGAGCCTCATCGGCTCGTCGTGGTCTCCGAAGGGCGTGGATCGAAAAGCTAATCCACGTCGCCGCTTTCGATCGCTGCCTCGAGATCGCGGCGAAGTTGGTCCTCGTCCAAATCATGCTCGCGCGCGGCTTCGGAAACGGTGTGAAAGGGAGCGATCGGACAGCCGACGCACAGCATTCCGTGCTGGAGAACGACGCGGATCGTCGCCGGGGTCGCGCGCATGATCCCGTCCATCGTCGCATCGTCGTTCAATTTGCGCTTCATGCAGACATCCTGCCCGGGCTTGCCAGTGCCTTCGTTGCTCTGAAACAAAGAATGACACTGTCTTGCCTTGCTCGACGGACTGTAGCTTGATCGCGTTTGGTCCAAGGCGATTGCCGCCTTGGCCGGCATTGCGATGGATCAAAGCTCGATCGTTCTTCGCCGGATAGATCGATGACGAACGGTCTTGACACCGAGCCGTCGTGAACCAGTGGCAGCATCGACGCGTTGTGCTTCAGCCGGCGTCGGCTTGGAACCAGCGAAGGAATGAGAAATGACCGAGCGTCCCAGCACCAATCGCTTGTCCGCCCAGGAATTGCACGACATAGATGCCTATTGGCGTGCCGCCAACTATCTGACCATCGGGCAGATTTACCTGCTCGATAATCCGCTGCTTCGCGAGCCGCTTCGGCTGGAGCACGTCAAGCCGCGGCTGCTCGGCCATTGGGGAACCTCGCCGGGCCTCAGTTTCATCTATGCGCATTTGAACCGAGTAATCCGGCAACGCGACGCCAACGTAATCTATGTCTGCGGTCCCGGCCATGGCGGGCCGGCGATGGTGGCGAACACCTATCTAGAGGGCACCTACAGCGAGACCAACCCGGACATCGCCCTGGGCGAGGCCGGAATGAAGAAGCTCTTCCGCCAGTTCTCGTTTCCGGGCGGCATCCCAAGCCATGCGGCGCCCGACGTGCCCGGCTCGATCCATGAAGGCGGCGAACTGGGCTACGCGCTCTCGCATGCCTATGGCGCGGCCTTCGACAACCCGGATCTTGTCGTCGCCTGCGTGGTCGGCGACGGCGAGGCGGAAACCGGGCCGCTCGCCACCTCCTGGCACTCCAACAAGTTCCTCAACCCTGCGCTTGACGGCGCGGTGCTGCCGATCCTCCACCTCAACGGCTACAAGATCGCCAATCCCACCATTCTCGCCCGCATCCCCGAGGAAGAGCTGCGCGCGCTGTTCGTCGGCTACGGCTACGAGCCGCTGTTCGTGGAGGGCGACGATCCGGCCGTGATGCATGAGCGGATGGCGGTCGTGCTCGACGACGCGCTCGACCGCATCAAGGCTATTCAGGACGCGGCTCGCAGCGGCGTAAAGACCGCGCAGTCGCGGCCGAAATGGCCGATGATCGTGCTGCGAAGCCCGAAGGGCTGGACCGGTCCCAAGGTGGTCGACGGACTGAAGACCGAAGGGTTCTGGCGCGCCCACCAGGTTCCGCTTTCCGGCCTCGCCGAAAACCCCGCGCATCTGAGGATGCTCGAGGAGTGGATGAGAAGCTACCGGCCCGAGGAGCTTTTCGATGCCGCCGGCGCGCCTGTGGCCGCGATCCGCGCCACCGCGCCACAAGGTGAAAGGCGCATGAGCGCCAACCCGCATGCCAATGGCGGCCTGCTGCGCCGGTCACTCGACCTGCCGAGCCTGGCCAAGCACGCAATCGCAATGGTCCGACCGGGCGAGGTGAAGGCCGAGTCGACACGGACGATGGGCGCCTATCTGCGCGATGTAATGGCGCTTAATCAGGGTGCCCGGAACTTTCGCATCGTCGGTCCGGACGAGACCGCGTCAAACCGGCTGCAGGACGTCTTCGAGGTCACGGAGCGCGCCTGGATGGAGAAGATACTGCCCGAGGATGTCCATCTTGGCCGAGAGGGCAGGGTCCTGGAGATTCTGTCCGAGCATACCTGTCAGGGCTGGCTGGAAGGTTACCTGCTCACCGGGCGCCACGGCTTCTTCTCTTGCTACGAGGCCTTCACGCATATCGTCGATTCCATGTTCAACCAGCATGCGAAATGGCTGGATGCCTGCCGCAAGCTTGCCTGGCGGCGGCCGATCGCCTCGCTGAACTATCTGTTGTCCAGCCATGTCTGGCAGCAGGAGCACAACGGCTTCAGCCACCAGGATCCAGGCTTCATCGACGTGGCGTTGAACAAGAAGGCAGATGTCGTGCGCGTCTACCTGCCGGCGGACGCCAACAGCCTGCTTTGCGTGACCGACCATGTGCTGCAGACCTGGAACCGCATCAACGTCATCGTCGCGGGGAAAGCCAATTCCTGGCAATGGCTGTCAATCGAGGAAGCGGTCGTCCACTGCAATGCCGGCATCGGCATATGGGACTGGGCATCGACCGACCGGGGCGACGAGCCGGATGTGGTGATGGCCTGCGCCGGCGACGTGCCGACGCTCGAGACTCTGGCCGCCGTCCAGATCCTGAAGCATCATATTCCCGAGCTCAAGATTCGCTTGGTCAACATCGTCGACCTGATGACCCTGCAGCCAAAGGAACACCATCCGCACGGCCTGTCGGATCGCGAGTTCGACGCTTTGTTCACCAGGGACAAGCCGGTCATCTTCGCCTATCACGGCTATCCATGGACCATCCATCGCCTGACTTACCGGCGGACCAATCACGACAACATCCACGTGCGCGGCTACAATGAGGAAGGGACCACGACGACGCCGTTCGATATGACTGTGCTGAATGGGCTCGACCGCTATCATCTGGTGCTCGGCGTGCTTGACCGCATTCCCGAGCCGGCCGGCGCGCATATCCAGCTGAAGCAGGCCATGGAAGGCAAGCTGATCGAGCATCGGGCCTATATCCGCGAGCACGGGCAGGACATGCCCGAGATCCTCGGCTGGAAATGGGAGCAATAGCCGATGCCGAAGCGCCAGGCTGACGGGATACGACCCGCACAAATGGCCGGAGCCAGTCGACCATGACAGATGTCATTCTTGTCCTCAATGGCGGCTCATCGAGCCTGAAGTTCGCCGCCTTTCACGGACGCGACGAGCTACATCTTTTGGTGCGTGGCAGCGTCTCGTCGATCGGCGAGCGGCCCAGCCTTCACGTCGCGCCCACGGCAACGACGCCGCCGTTCGACAGGAGCCTCGGCGAACAAGCGATCTCTGTCGGCAAGGCATTCGAAGCCGTTGCGTCCTATCTGACGGACCGAGGCCTGTTGCCCCGGGTGCGCAGGGTCGGGCACCGGATCGTCCATGGCGGCCGGGAGTTTGCCCGCGCGACGCTGCTCGATGAACTCACGCTCGATGCCTTGCGCAAGCTCGAGCCGCTCGCTCCGATTCATCAGGCGATCAACCTGGAGCTCGTCGACCTGGCCCACCGTCTTTTGCCAGGCGCCGTTCAGGTCGGCTGTTTCGATACAGCCTTTCACGCGACGCAGCCCGAGCTCGCAAGACTCTATGGTCTGCCGCATGAAATGTCGGAGCAAGGCATCGTGTCCTACGGTTTCCACGGGCTCTCCTACAGCCATATCGCCAGCGAGCTCCGCAACCGATATGGCGCCGGCGCGGGTGGCAAGACGATCGTGGCCCACCTTGGCAGCGGCGCGAGCCTTTGCGCGATGAAGGCGGGCGCAAGCCACGCCACCACCATGGGTTTCTCGACGCTTGACGGCCTTGTCATGAGCACGCGTTGCGGGGCGATCGATCCCGGCGTCCTCCTTCATCTCCTGCAAGATCGAAAGCTGTCGTCCGATGAACTGACAGACCTGCTCTACGAGCGGTCCGGGCTGCTGGGCGTATCCGGCATCTCCGGCGACATGCAGACCCTGCTTGCATCGCAAGACCCGGCGGCCAAGCGCGCTGTCGATCTCTTCGTCTATCGTGTCGGGCGTGAGATCGGATCGCTTGCCGCGGCGATAGGCGGGCTCGACACGCTCGTGTTCACCGCAGGCATCGGCGAGCATGCGCCCGTGATCCGACAGAGGGTCTGCGAAACCGCGGGATGGCTGGGCGTTGCGCTCGACAAGGAGCTGAACGCGAACAGCGACGAATTGGTCAGCACAGGGGATTCTCCCGTCGACGTTCTTGTCATTGCGGCGGACGAAGAGCGTGCGGTGGCTGCGGAGCTGCTCGATTTCGAGGCGGGTTGATTACGACAGCCGCCAGTTGGCGGGAGGCCCCTTACATGCCGGAGTTGTCGATTGAGGCAGGTGGTCGATCCCTCAGGGGTGTAGCCATTCTTCCGCCCGCTTCAAGATCTGGTGGCGGGCGCCCTGCAGCGTTTTACCATTTCACGGAAACGGCGAAACGTTCTATCCCTTTGTTTCTACGCAATTCCGGGCGGAAGGCTACGGCGAAGTCGCCGAACCTGACCGCTCACACCTTTCCTGGAATTGCTCTAAAGGCCGAAAGGCAAAGCGGCATCTAACCCGCCAACTTGGTGCCGAGCTTCCGCTGGACCAGGACGAGCGTCGGATCGTCAGAATCCGTCGTCACAGTGAAGCCCATCTCGCGCTCAAGCTCGATCGCCGCGCGGTTTTCGCGGCTCTCGATCGACTCGATCGTCTCGATGTCATGGTCGTCGGCATAGCGCGCGATATAGCCGAGAAACTCCCAGCCGACGCCGAGATGCTTGCGGTCCTCGCGAATGCAGAT
>NZ_RZTO01000619.1:0-3787 GCF_003997225.1 Mesorhizobium sp. M2C.T.Ca.TU.002.02.1.1 | reverse complement strand
GAATATAGGCGCCGACGAACAGCTTGGTGATGGAGACCTGGGCGATGACGCCATAGATCACCAGCGGAATGCTGGGCGGGATGATCGGGCCGATGACGGCTGCTCCCGCCGTCAGCGCCGCGGCGAAGCCGCCGGAATAACCATCCTTGCGCATTTCCGGAATGAGCAGGGCGCCGCTCGCGGAAGCATCGGCGACCGACGACCCGGAAATGCCGGCGAGAAAGACGTTGGTGCCAACATTGACGACACCCGAACTGCCGCGGATGCGGCCGAGCATCGACGAAAAGAGATCGACGACGCGCGTGGTGATGCCGCCGCTGTTCATCACCGCGGCGGCCAGGATAAAAAAGGGCACGGCCAGCAGCGGGAAGGAATCGATGCCGTTGACCATCTTCTGGGCGAGGATGAAGCCCGGCATGCCCCAGATAGCGATCACCAGCAGGGCCGAGAGCCCGAGCGCGACGGCGACAGGAACCGCCAGCAAGGCGAGCACCAGGAACGCGACCGACAGCACCAACAGCATGATCATGACTGGGCACCTTCATGTGCGATGGGCTTTTCAGCTGCCGGAGCCGTTTCCTGTCCGGCGCGGCTTGCGCCGAACAATCGCTCCGCGACGAAGAACAGGCCGAGGACCGAGAAGGCCAGCAACGCGCCGTAGAACCAGTCGAAGCTGATGCCGGTCGCCGGCGCGATCTTCTGCCCGACCACGATCATCAGATGGCGCGCATAAACGGCAAGGAAAACGAGAAACACCGCGGTCGCGATGTCCACGAGAACCTTCAACCGGGTGAAGATGCCGCTGCTCAGCCGGTCATGCAAAAGGTCGATCACGATGAGCTGACGCTGACTCACCAGCAGCGCGGCGCCAAGGAACGTCATCCAGATGAACAGGATGCGCGAGATCTCCGCCAGCCCCGGCGTCGGCGCTCCTATGAAATAGCGGCTGAACACCTGGATGCAGACGAGGATGACGATCGCGAACAGCGCCGCGCCGACAAGGAAGCCGAGCACGCGGCGCAATCCGTTGCCCACGGATGCGAGCAGGTTTGCCATGGAGCATCTCCGACTGGAACTGCCCGCCCAGGAGCGGGCGCCAGTTGCTACTTAACCGCCCGGATCTTGTCGATATAGGGCTGCAAGGCGGCGTCGTATTTCGAGTCCGCTGCCGCCTTGGCGATGAATTCGTCGAGGTCGGGCTTATGGACCACGACACCCTGGGCGACGAGCTCTTCCAGCACCTTCGCCTGCGAGGAATCGGTGTAGTCGCGATACCAGTCGGCGCTGGCGTCGGCACTCTTGGCGAAAGCGTCCTGCACGCGCTTGTCAAGGCCCTGGTACCAGGGCTCGCCGCACATGAAGCCCATCGTCTCGGCCATGTGGTTGGTGATCAGAAGATGCTTGGCGACCTCATAGAAGCGCTGATCCTTGATCGCCACGAGAGGCTGCTCGACACCGTCGACCACCCCTTGCTGGATCGCGGTATAGACTTCCTCGAAGGGAATGGTGGCGGGATTGGCGCCAAGCGCCTGGATCGAAGCAATGTAGGCCGGAATACCGGGCGCGCGGATCTTGCGGCCCTGGATGTCGGCCAGGCTCTCGGCCGGCTTGGTCAGCAGGAACTGGCGGAAGCCGTGGAAGGCCGGTCCGAGCACCCGGAAACCCGCATCCTTGGCGATGGCGTCGAGAATCTCCTTGCCGACCGGACCGCGCCAGATGCGGAAGAAGTGATCCTCGTCGCGATAGAGATAGGCCACGCCTTCGACATTGGCCGCCGGATGGAAGGAACCGAGATCACCGACGCTTTCATACATGCATTCCAGCACGCCCCCTTTCACCTGCTCGACCATTTCGTCGACGGTGCCGAGCTGCGAACTCGGGAAAAGCTGGATCGAGACGTCGCTGCCCAGCTCCGCCTCCATCTTCTGCTTGAACACTTCCATGGCCTTGGTGTCGGGACTGTCGGGCGAACCGGCGCCGCCGATCCTGATGGTGACGCCCGCCTGGGCGGAGACGGTGGTCAGCGCCGCGATGCAGGCGGCCGCCAGTATGGATTTCAGCATTGCAATTCCCCTTCTTCTTTGTGGTTGGTTTCGAGTTCGGCCTGCCTCCCGCGGCAGGCCGGCTAATGCCCCTCAAACGAGCTCGGTGATGACCTCGTCGAGCGTGTCGACGATGATGTCGATTTCTTCCTCCGTGACGATAAAGGGCGGCGTGATCTGGATATGATCGCCACCCTGGCCGAAATTGGCGCCCGGCACGCCGCCGCCGACGATCACGCCGCGCTCGCGCATGCCGGCCACCAGCCGGGAAGTGAATGCCTTTTCCACCGGGAAAGGCTGGCGGGTGGCCCGGTCGGCGACAAACTCCACCCCGGCATAGAGCCCCCTGCCGCGCACGTCGCCGATACAGGCATGGCGCTGCTGAAGCTGCCTCAGGCGACTTGCAAGATAGTGTCCGATCCGGCCGGGTCGCTCAAACAGGCCTTCCTTCGACATGATGTCGAAGACCTGCTGGCCGATGAAGCAGGACGCCGGATGACCGCTATAGGTGAAGCCGTGGACGAAGCGCTTGCGATTGTCGCGGAAGAAGTCGGTGATGCGGTCGTTGACCAGCACCGCGCCTAAGGGTGCATAGCCGCTGCCTATCGCCTTGCCGCAGGTGATCATGTCGGGGGTGACGTCCCAGTCGGCGATGGCGAAAGGAACGCCCGTACGTCCATAGCCGGCAAGCACTTCGTCGGCGACGAAGAGAATGCCGTAGCGGTCGCAGATCTCGCGCACCCGCTTGTAGTAATCCTTGTGCGGCACGAGGCCCGAAGCCGTGGTGCCGACGATGGTTTCGGCAAAGAAGGCCGACACCGTCTCCGGGCCCTCGAGGTTGATCGCCCGCTCCAGTTCGTCGGCGCAGTCCAGCGTGCAGCCGCCATGGTCGCGGCAATAGGCGCAGCGATATTCGTAAGGCGGCGAAATATGCACGATCGGCAGCAGATAGGGCGAATAGGGCGTGCGCCAGCTCGTGCGTCCGGACAGCGACAGGGTGGCGATGGTCACGCCGTGATAGCTCTGCCAGCGCGAAATGATCTTGTGGCGCTGTGTATCGCCGCGCTCCAGATGATATTGCCGCGCCAGCTTCAACGCGGTCTCGTTGGCTTCCGAGCCGCCGGAAACGAAATAAACCGACGCCATGCCCGTGGGCGCCACCGACAGGATCGAGCTGGCGAGCTGTTCCTGCCAGGGATGGGTGAAGGTGGCGGTGTAGGCGAACGTCACCTTGTTGCCGGCGTCCGCGAGAGCGCGATATATCTCGGTGCGGCCGTGGCCGATGCCGACGACGCCGGCGCTGCCCATGCCGTCGAGATAGGCCTTTCCATCGGTGTCGTAGACATAGACGCCGCTGCCATGAGCCACCTTCGGTAGCTCCGCCGCATAGTCTCTCGAAAAGATTGGTGACATTACCCCCGCCCGTCTGACGTGATGGCGACAATCGCGAAAGTCGGCAAAGCTGTCAATATCGATTATCGATAAATGATAAGAGCCATGACCTGCGCCGTCCGATCTGCTAGAGAACTCGCCGTGGGGTTGAATCCTTGCCCGAGAGAAGCCCGCGGTCCGGATTCGTTCAGTGGGCCCGCGCCCTGGCAGAGGGGTGGCCATCGCAGGCTCGCCTGGGGAAGGATTTCAAGCGATTTCGGAAGCGTAAGATAGGAAACTCCAGATCATGAGAATCTCGGGCGACAACCACCCGTCCCTGGAAAGCGAGATCGGCAAGGCGCTGAGGGCGGCCA
>NZ_RZTO01000618.1:0-3792 GCF_003997225.1 Mesorhizobium sp. M2C.T.Ca.TU.002.02.1.1 | reverse complement strand
AGGCCGGCCGGCATTTCGCGCCGCAACTCGAGACCGGCGCCTTTCGGCTGCGCCTCATCGGGTCGCTGGCGGCGCTGGGCGAAGTGGCCCGGTCGCTCGACCTGCCGTTGCCCGCCGTCGCGCGAGCGGACGAGCCGCTCGGCATCTGGCCGATCGAGGGCTCCGCCGTCGCGATCGGCCAGGTATCCGCGGAAGGTGGCAGCCAGGCCTACGAGGCCGTGGCCGAGGGCGTGCGCCGCACGATGGCGGGCGAGGCGTCGGCCATCGTCACCGCGCCGCTCAATAAGGAATCGCTGCACCTGGCCGGTCATCGCTTCCCGGGCCACACCGAGCTGCTGGCGGCGCTGACCGGGGCGCGCGACAGCGCGATGATGCTCGCGCATGGGTCCTTCCGCGTCAGCCATGTCACCACGCATATCGCGCTCGAAGATGTGCCGAAACGGGCGACGGAGCCGCGCATGCGCCGGGTGCTCGATCTGACGATCGAAGCCTTGAAGCATCTGGGGATCGCGGCCCCTCGCGTCGCGATCGCGGCGCTCAATCCGCATGCCGGTGAAGGCGGCATTTTCGGCACCCACGATATCCGCGTCACGGAGCCGATCGTCGCCGATTACAGAGCGCGTGGGTACGACGTCCATGGTCCCGTCCCGGGTGACACCGTCTTCGTGAAGATGCGCGGCGGCGCCTATGACGCGGTCGTGGCCATGTATCACGACCAGGGCCATATTCCGGTGAAGCTGCTCGGCTTCCAGATCGATCCGCAGACCGGTGAATGGCTCGGCCTGAGCGGGGTCAACATCACGCTCGGCCTGCCGATCGTGCGGACCTCTGTCGATCACGGCACCGCCTTCGACATAGCCGGCCGCGGCATCGCCCGCGAAAGCAGCCTCATCGAGGCGATCGACTACGCCTTGTCGCTGACCGCGGAGAGGGCCGCGTGAAGCTTGGCCCGACCGGGCGCGGCGTCGGCAAGGATGTCCTGATCGTCGCGGACGACATCACCGGCGCGCTCGACACGGCCGGTTATTTCGCCACGCCCGAAAATCCGATCAAGGTCTGGCTCGATCCGCCGCCCGCCATTTCCGGCGGCAATGCGATCGACCTCGATACACGCGATCTCGACGAGTCGGCGGCTTCTGGGCGTGTCGCCGATATTTTCGCCGGCCGCGAACGAGGCGTGCTGTCGTTCAAGAAGATCGACAGCGTCATGCGCGGCCACCCGATCGCGGAGGCAGTCGCCGCCTTTCGCGCCGGACGGTTCCGGCGGGCGCTTTTTGCTCCTGCATTTCCGGCGATGGGCAGGGTCACGGTCGACGGGCGGCAGCTTGTGCTTTCGCCGGACCGCAAGGCGCAGCAGGTCGGGCCGGCCCTGGTCGATGCATTGTCGCGCCAAGGCATCCCGGCTGCGATGCTGGGCAAAGGCGCTGCGCCGGGCGGATTTGTTGTCGCCGATGCTTCCAGCGACGCCGAGCTTGCGGATGCTGTCGCTGCGTTCGGGGCGGGCGACGACGATCTCTATATCGGCACCGGCGGACTGGCCTCGGCGCTCGCCGGGCGGACTCCTCCCGGTTTGCGGCCGCCGGCGCTCGATCTGGCCATTTGCGGTACCAACCATCCGGCGACGCTGAGCCAGATCTCGGCGGCTCCCAGATTGCGGACGTTGGTGATGGACGGCGGCAGTGCCATGCAGATCGAGCCGCCGGTCGTGCTGGTCGCCCCCTCCAATGTGGTCTCGGTTCCGGAGGCACGCGCCATGATCGAGCGTTCGCTCGAACGGCTGGTGGCCGCCACGCCGCGACCGCGGGCCGTGCTGGTGACGGGCGGATGGACCTTGCGGCTGCTGGTCCGCATTTGCGCCGCCTCCCATCTTCTCTGCGAGGGGCTCCACGAGCCAGGCGTTGCGATCAGCCGGATGGTCGCGGGCGCATGGGATGGAACCGCGATCGTCTCGAAATCCGGCGGGTTTGGCGGCGACGACCTGCTCGCCCGGTTGTTCGCTCTGGCCACAAAGGAAAGCGCCCGAGGAAATCCCTATGCCGACGGCGGCAACTAGGCTAAGGGGCTTCCTGTCAGAGGGATGCTTATGGATATTCCGGTTTTGGGTGGGAAACTGTCGCAGGGACATGTTCGACGCGGACTGGTTGAGCGACCAAACAGTCTCTTGCCGATGTTTTGCATTGCGGTCGCGCTTGTTGCTTGCCAATCGACTCCGGACACGCAGCCTGTTGCTAACTCGCAACCTGTTGCCGACCCGCAACCTGCTCCGGCCGCTGCTCCCGCCCCGGCCTCGCCGAATTCGGCGGTGCTGGATCAGACGGTCGCGGTCGTCCCGCCCGGCAAGGGCGTTCCGGCCAGATACGCCGCATTCTCCGGCATATGGGCCGGACAGCTCAACGGCATGTATGACGGCAAGCTCGCGGTGCTGACCGTGTCCTCGGGCGGGCAGGTGACGGCGAGCTACGCATGGGGCGACCTTGCCGACAACAAGCCGGGCGTCGCCGACGGCTCCGGCAGGATCGCCGGCAACACTTTGAAGCTCGGGCGCCTGCCGAACGGCGCGGACATCACCGCCACGATGCCGTCGCCGGGAACGCTCAACATCACCTACGCGCTTGCCGGCCAGACCTATACCGGCTCGTTCGCCCGGGTCAGCCAGTGAGCAACGCGAGCTGCTAGGATTGGAGCGGGTCCCGCGTGATCCGCACGCACATCGGCGTCCCGATCTCGATGGCGTGGCCGGTGACGGTCAGCCGGCCGCTCTGCTCGTCGCGGGCGAAGATCGAGATGCGGTCGGCGTTCTGGTTGGCTGAAAACAGATGCTTGCCGGACGGTGTCAGCGCCAGGTTGCGCGGCGTCGCGCCGCCGCAGGGCGTGAAATCGACCGTTTGGAGCTTTCCCGATTGCTGGTCGACGGCGAAAATGGCGACGCTGTCATGACCTCTGTTGGAGCCGTAGAGGAAGCGGCCGTCGGGCGAGATCTGGATGTCGGCGCAGTGATTGTGCGCGCGCGCCTCGCCGGGAACCGCCGGCTTGGTGTCGATGAGCTCTAGCCGACCCGAGGATTGATCGAGCGCCAGCGACACCACCGTCGAGTCCAGCTCGTTCATGACAAAGACGAAGCGGCCGTTCGGATGCAGCGCGACATGGCGCGGACCGGCGCCCGGCGCGAGCGCCGAGGAGGCGAGCTTCACCAGCGCGCCATCCGGCTCGATCCGGTAGGAGACCAATTGGTCGATGCCGAGATCGGCAACGATTGCGACGCCGCCCTGGATGGTCTCGGTGACGCTGTGCGCATGCGACCGCTCCTGCCGCTCGGCGTTGGGGCCGGTGCCGGAATGCGCCACGCTCGCCAGCGGCACGGTCAGTCCGCCATCGGCCGCAAAACCGAACACTGAGACCGCCTTGTCGGGCCCGCCGCTGCCCATGCCGTAATTCGCCACCAGCAGCTTGCTGCCGTCGCGGGTGATCGCGTTGTGCGCGGTGATGCTGCCGAGCGAGGGCTGCTTGTTGATGTAGGCAAGCGAACTGGTAGCGCGCTCGAAGCGATAGGCCGTGACCGTTCCCTCGCGCCAGGCGAAGACTTCCGAATTGGCATAGATGCGGGAGCCATCCGGCGTCACCGACAGGAAGGTCGGATTGTCGACCTCATTGGTCTCGGCCAGCTTCTGCACGGTAAGCGTCGCCTCGTCGAAGGCATAGACGCCGAGGCCGACGCCGCGCGCGCCCTGGAAATAGGGCGCCTCGCGGTTGAGGCTGCCGACAAAGACAAGACAGGCGCTTTGCATCTGTCTC
>NZ_RZTO01000617.1:0-3809 GCF_003997225.1 Mesorhizobium sp. M2C.T.Ca.TU.002.02.1.1 | reverse complement strand
CGTAGAGACCGATGAATATCCAGTTGGTCTCGCAAATGACCACGACGATCTGCCAGAAGGAGCGCGAGCCGCCGCGCTTCTGCATGGCGGTGGCGAAGCGCCTGATCAGCCAGGAGATAACGACCGACACGATCAGCCAGCGCGAATCCAGCACATCGAGCACATTGCCGGCGCCCTCGCCGAAAGGCGCCATGTCGAGCGCGACGCGCGAATATTGCCGCACCGTGTCGCCGAGAAAACCCCAGGCGGCGTAATAGGCGAAAAAGGGCAGCAGCGCGACGGTGATCATGCGCGCCAGCCGCGCGCTGCCGCCGGCAGGCCCGGTTTCGCTTTCGCCCTGGGCCGCCTGCTGCGCGGCCTGGACGGCCGGCAAGGCCGGCAGCAGCGTCTGGAACATGGCGACGGTGACGATGAGCTGTGTCAGCGCCACCAGCGTCAGCAAAGCCAGTCCCGCCATGTGGTTGAGCAAGGCGGCGCGCGCGGCGACCTGCATGAACAGGTCGCCGAACACGATGCCCAGAAGCACGATGGCGACCAGTTGCGGCCAGAAGCGCCACCAGAGCTTCAGGGTCAGCGCCAGCGGTCTTACGGCAACGGCAAGCATGTCGGACGCTCAATCCGTCAATGCAGGCCTCTGATCATTTCGGAAGATTTGCGCGTGGGCGACAATTTTGCGGGCCATGTCCTCTCCACCGACCAGGGTGCTTCGCACTCCAGTCCTTGCTTGACACAATTCCCGATGGAAAACCGCTGCGCACTTTTCCTGGAATTGCTCTAGCCCCTGCCCCGTCGGATTTACGAGATAAGGCGAAGGGCCCCGGGTGTACAGACCAAAATTCTCGTCTGACGCGAGTTTCGCCCGCAGCTGACACAACCTGACAGTGTCGCGGGATCAGGTCGCCTTCTTCCTCGTCATGAATGCCGTCAACGCGGCGCGCGCCTCTTCGGAGGTCAGCCGCTCGCGGAAATGCTCGCTTTCCACCTTGATGCGGGCGACGAGCGCTTCGCGCGGCTCGCGCATCAGGTCGCGCGCGATCTTCAGCGCCTGCGGCGGCTTGGCGGCGATGCCGTCGGCGGCGGCCAGCACCGCGCTTTCCAACGCGTCTTCCGCGACGACGTCGTAGATCATGCCGGCGGCCTTGGCGCGCTCGGCCGAAAAGCCTTCGCCGAGGCCGAGCAGCGCGAAGGCGCCCTGCCGCCCCAGGAGCTGCGGCGCGATCAGGCTGGAGCCGGCTTCCGGCACCAGCCCGAGGTCGACGAAGGGCGTGCGGAAGAGCGTGCGCGGCGTGGCGAAGGTGAGGTCGCAATGCAGATTGAGCGTGGTGCCGATGCCCACCGCAATGCCGTCGACGCCCGACACCATCGGCTTCTGCGACCTCGCCAGCGCCATCAGGAAATCCCAGACCTCGTTGCCGCCCTCGCCGCCTGTGGCGATGACCAGGAAATCGGCAAGGTCATTGCCGGAGGAAAAGGCGCCTGGAACGCCGAGGAAGACATGCACGCGAACCGCCGGATCGGCATCGCCTTCGGTGAGCGCCGCCGACATTTTCGCATACATGGCGCGGGTCAGCGCGTTCTTCTTGTCGGGGCGGTTGATGCGGATGATCTGTACGGCGCCCTGGCGCTCGACGAGGATATGGTCTGTCACGATTGGTCCCTTGAACGTCAGGATGCTTAAGCGGAAATCAGCGCCTTGCCGGCGGCGGCGAGGCTTTCGGCGCCGTCGATGACGCGCTCCTTCAAGGCGCGCGTCTCGCCGAGCAGGTTTTCGGCGAAGAAGCGGCAAAGCGGGATGCGGCCGCGGTCGGCGAGCCCGCCCTGCGCCAGATAGGCGCCGCCGGCGGCAAGCGAGATGAGGCGCAGATAGGGCGTGGCGCCGGCCATCGCGGCGTTGGCCTTGCCGTCGGCCATGAGCTTCTGCAGGAAGCGCGTCGCCTCGTCGAGATCGGCCAGCGCGCGGTCGAGATTGTCGGCTGTGCGACCGAAGCCGTCGACGTTGGAGGTGCGCACTGCGTCGGCCACGGCCTTCAATTCGCCGATGTAGCCATGCACATGCTCGCCGCCGCCGAGTGGCAGTTTTCGCGCTACCAGATCGATCGCCTGGATGCCGTTGGTGCCCTCATAGATCGGCGCGATGCGCGCATCGCGATAAAGCGCGGCGGCACCTGTCTCCTCGATGAAGCCCATGCCACCATGCACCTGGACGCCCAGCGAGGCGACTTCGACGCCGACGTCGGTGGAGAAGGCTTTCGCGAGCGGCGTCAGCAGGCTGGCGCGGTCGTGCCATTTGGCGCCGGCCTCGCCCTCGCCGACGCGCGCGCGGTCGATCGCATGCGCGCAGGAATAGCTGATCGAGCGGGCGATCTGGGTCAGCGCCTTCATGGTCAAGAGATTGCGCTGCACGTCCGGGTGATGGACGATCGGCGCCATGCCGGAGCCGGAATAGGCGGAAGCCTTGCCCTGGCGGCGCTCATTGGCATAGGCGATCGCCTTCTGCGTGGCGGTCTCGGCCACGGCCACGCCCTGCATGCCGACGGCAAGGCGGGCGTTGTTCATCATCGTGAACATGCAGGCGAGCCCCTTGTTCTCCTCGCCGATCAGCCAGCCGATTGCGCCGGGCGTCGCGCCCTGGAAGCCGTCGCCATAGATCATGGTGCAGGTTGGCGAGGCATGGATGCCGAGCTTGTGCTCGAGACCCGAACAGAAGACGTCGTTGCGGGCGCCGAGCGAGCCGTCGTCATTGACGAAGAATTTCGGCACCAGAAACAGCGAGATGCCGCGCGTGCCGGCGGGCGCGTCGGGCAGCCGCGCCAGCACCAGATGGACGATGTTGTCGGTGAAATCGTGCTCGCCATAGGTGATGAAGATCTTCTGGCCGAAGATGCGATAGGTGCCGTCGCCGACCGGCTCGGCGCGGCTGCGCAGGGCCGCGAGGTCCGAGCCTGCCTGCGGCTCGGTCAGGTTCATCGTGCCCATCCACTCGCCCGAGACGAGCTTGGCGAGATATTTGGCCTTGAGTTCCTCCGAGGCGTGCTTGGCGAGCGCCTCGACCGCGCCCATGGTCAGCGTCGGGCCGATGCCGAAGGCCATGGCGGCGGAGTTCCACATTTCGAGCGCGGCGACGCCGAGCATGGTGGGCAGGCCCTGGCCGCCGAATTCTTCCGGACCGGACAGCGCGTTCCAGCCGCCCTCGATCCAGCGACGGTAGAGCTCCTTCCAACCGGGCGGCGTGGTGACGGCGGCGTCCTTGAGCACCGCGCCATGCTCGTCGCCGATCTTGTAGAGCGGAGCCACCTCCTCGCTGGCGAAACGTCCCGCCTCGGCCAGGATCGCGTCGACAAGGTCCTCGCCGAGATCGCCGAAAATACCGGCGTCCAGCGCCGGCTTCAGCCCCGCCACCTGCTTCAGCGTGAAGGCGATGTCCTCGACCGGTGCGCGATACATGTCTGCTCCTCCTTCCGTTCCGGCCGATCGTAATGCATGGCCGAAGCGAAACCATGCGTCGATTTCGCGCCTTCTTTTTACGTAAACGTCAAACTTTGTCACGCGGATTTTGCATGGGCGCAGGCTTCGTCATCCGCGGGGAAGTGAGACCGCGGGCTGGGGACCCCAACGAGCGCTTCGGCCAACCACGAAGGCTCGCGACGCTTGCCCTCCAACGAAACGGCTCACTTTGGAGATTAGCCGAAGCATCCGAACTTCGTCATCCACGGGCGGAGCAAGGAGCGAAGCGACGCGCGTAGACCCGAGGATCCATTCCGTTACCTTGACCGTAGAGCGCAGCGGAGCAGAATTCTGGACCGCCGCAA
>NZ_RZTO01000616.1:0-3822 GCF_003997225.1 Mesorhizobium sp. M2C.T.Ca.TU.002.02.1.1 | reverse complement strand
GTTGCCCCACTGGTCCGAGCCGCCCATCTGCAGCCGGCAGCCGACGCGCTTGTAGAGCTCGACGAAGTCGTAGGCCTGGAGGATCATGTAGTTGAATTCGAGGAAAGACAGCGACTGCTCGCGGTCGAGCCTGAGCTTCACGCTATCGAAGGCCAGCATGCGATTGACGGAGAAATGCCGGCCGACATCGCGCAGGAAGTTGACGTAGTTGATCTGCATCAGCCAGTCGGCGTTGTTGACCATGATCGCATCGCCCGGACCGCTGCCGAACTTCAGGTAAGGCGCGAAATTGCGGCGGATGCCGACGAGATTGTCGTCGATGTCCTGCGGGGTCAAAAGCTTGCGCGCCTCGTCCTTGAAGGACGGGTCGCCGATCATCGACGTGCCGCCGCCCATCAGCGCGATCGGCCGGTGGCCTGTCTGCTGCAGCCAGTGCAGCATCATGATCTGGATCAGCGATCCGGCATGCAGGCTCTTGGCCGTAGCGTCGAAGCCGATATAGGCGCTGACCGTTTCCTTGGCGAAAAGCTGGTCGAGGGAGGATTCATCCGAAATCTGGTGGATGAAGCCGCGCTCGCTCATGATGCGCAGGAAATCGGATTTGAAGGCGGACATTTTTTCTTCCTGGAGATCGCCGGGCACTTTGGCCATGCTGGATATGAAGGCGCGCGTTTAGCATCCAAGCGCGATCAGCAAAAGTGGTTTCCGGTTTTGCGTTCGATCGCGCTTCAACCAACAAACATGCGATCAGCAAAGTGGTTTCCGGTTTTGTGCCTGGTTGCGTGGGGCAGCCGTCCTTGCTTCACCTTCCTTGCTGGCGTAATGAAGCGCCGCGCAAATCAAAGACATGGAGCATGATGTCGTCCGAAAACCGCTTCGCACTTTTCGGCATCATGCTCTGGACAGGCGCCATGCCGCGACGGGGCCATCCCGCAGTTTCAGATCGGACGAGCTCCCGCGATGAACAGGAACTACCTCTTCCTCTTTCTGTTCAGCATCGTCATGACCGTCAGCGGGCTGGCCAGCCTGCCGCCGGTGGATCGCGATGAATCCCGCTTCGTCCAGGCGACCAAGCAGATGGTCGAGACGGGCGACTATGTCGATATCCGGCTGCAGGACGTCACGCGCTACAAGAAGCCGATCGGCATCTACTGGCTGCAATCGGCGGCGGTCGCGCTGAGCGGCGAGGGGGCCGCGGCGCCGATCTGGGTCTATCGCCTGGTCTCGATGCTGGGCATTGCGCTGGCCGTCGTCGGCGTCGGCTGGACCGGGACAAAACTCTTCGGCGCCAATGCAGGACTGGCCGCCGGCCTGATGATGGCGGCGATCTTCGCCACCGCCTTCGAGGGGCGTGACGCCAAGACCGACGCGATGCTGCTTGCCTGCTGCGTGGCGGCGCAAGGCGCGCTGGCGCAGGTCTATTGGGCCTCGAAGCGCAATGAACCGGTTCCCGGGCATCTGCCGTGGATCTTCTGGGTCGCGCAAGGGTTGGGCATCCTCATCAAGGGGCCAGTCTCACCGCTCTTGTCGCTGCTGACCGCCGCGGCGCTCTTTGCCTTCGACCGCGACTGGCGCTGGCTACTGAGGATGAAGCTGGTGCGCGGCGTCGGCATCGTGCTGGTCATCGTGCTGCCTTGGCTGATCCTCATCACCTGGAAGAGCGGCGGCGCCTTTTTCCAGGAAGCGGTCGGCAAAGACATGCTGAACAAGGTGGCGCAGGGCGAGGAGTCGCACGGCCTACCGCCCGGCTTCTATATGCTCACCTATTCGCTGTTCATGTGGCCCTTCGGGCTGATCGCGGTCGGCGCCGGGCTGCAGGCCATCAACCGTTTCTGGGACGATCCGCGGTTGCGCTTCTGCCTTGCCTGGTACATTCCGTTCTGGCTGGTCTTCGAGGCGATCCCGACCAAGCTGCCGCATTACGTCATGCCGGCCTATCCGGGCATGGCGCTCCTGATCGGCTGGCTGCTCACCTTGCCGGCGGACCAGGCGAACGCGCCGCTGAAGCGCTGGCAGACATGGCTGTGGTGGGCGGCGGCTTTCGGTGTCGTCGTCGTGTCGATCGGATTGGCCGTGGTTTGCGTCGGCGCGCCGCTCTATCTCGCCAGAACCTTCTCCTGGTGGAGCATACCGGCGGCGATCGCCGCTCTGGTCACCGGCTATCTTGCCTTTCCGCGGCAATTGCAGGTGCCGCTTCCGCGCATCGGCGCGATCGCGGCCGGCGCCGGCATCACCTTCAGCCTGCTGTTCGGCGTCATCGCGCCGTCACTAAAGCCGATCTGGCTGAGCCCCGCCATCAAGGCTGCCGTCGACGCCAACCGGCTTTGCGACACCACGGTGCTCGCCTCGGCGAAATTCCAGGAGCCGAGCCTGGTCTTCCTGGTCGGCACCAAGACGGTGCTTACCGACGTCGAGGGGGTGGCGCGGCATCTGCTTGACGACCCGTCCTGCGCGCTTGGGTTGGCGCCGGTCAAGGATGAGCAGAAGCTTGCCGATGTGCTGACCGCCCAAGGCAAGTCGGCGAAGCGACTGACCGAGATCGACGGCATCAACTATTCGTCAGGAGACAAGCTGTCGCTCGGGCTTTACCGGGTGGCTCCGTGATGAATAGCGTCGGGCGTCGAATGTCCCTATAAGCACGCGCTAAAGCCATGTCCGCCGCGCCCCTTGCCCTTTACCGCCGCTCGCTCGGCAATTTCCGTGACACGATGTCGATCGTGAAGCGACGCTTTGCCGTGCGCCCGGCGCGCTATCCGAGAATTCTGTGGGGTGTCTGGCTGCTGGCCTGGGTGCTGCTCACCGTGGCGACCTTCCTGCGTCTCGACGCCGGCGCGGGCGAGATGCGCGGTGAATGGTCGCCCGGCTTCGTGCGTTTCACCGATTTCTTCACGCAATTCGGCCTCGGCGGCTGGTACCTCATTCCAGCCGCACTCTGCCTCGTCGCCGCCAATCTGACGGATTGGCGCGGCCTGTCCCGGCAAGGCCGGATGATCGTCTACAACTGGACCTGCTTCGCCTTCCTGGTGCTCTGCGCCGTCGGCCTGTCCGGCCTTGCCGTCAACGTCTTGAAATACGGCATCGGCCGGGCCCGGCCGCTCTATTTCGACAGTTTCGGCGTGCTCTCGCTGCACCCCTTCGCCATGGATGCGCGCTTCGCCGGCTTTCCGTCAGGCCATGCCACGACGATGGGCGCGGTGTTCGGTATCCTGCTGCTGCTGTTTCCGCGCCGCTGGTATATCGCGCTGGCGGTCACCGCCTGCATCGCCTCGACACGCGTCTTCGTTGGCGCACACTATCCCAGCGACACAGTCGCGGGCTTCGGCCTTGGGCTGGCGTTTGCGGTGGTCTCGGGGCTGGTCTTCGCCCGGCTCGGTTTCATCTTCGGCCAGACAGACGCGAAGCTACCGGTGCGAAAGCGGACTTTCCGGCTTGTACCGTTCTGGGCACGGAGAGGCAGGATTTCGACGGCTGGGCCGGTCGGCGCCAGCGAGATCGACGCCGCCGACCGAACCCAGATCCGTTAAAGCACCCTGGATTGGCAGCTGTCCTGCTTATCGCAGGCGCTTCGGCCGGGGATCCGCGAGCTCGCCGGCGAGGCGCCTGTCGAGATAGTCGGCGCATTCCTGGATCAGCTGCTCGGTGTCGTTGGCGAAGAAATGGTTGGCGCCGGGCAGCGTCTTCTGGGTGATGGTGATGCCTTTTTGCGTATGCAGCTTGTCGACCAGGCCCTGCACGTCCTTGGGCGGCGCCACCTTGTCGGCATCGCCATGGATGATCAGGCCGGATGACGGGCAGGGCGCCAGGAACGAGAAATCATAGGTG
>NZ_RZTO01000615.1:0-3823 GCF_003997225.1 Mesorhizobium sp. M2C.T.Ca.TU.002.02.1.1 | reverse complement strand
CAAGAATTCGGCGCCCGCGCCGTTTCGCCTTCCGACCGGCCCTATCTGCCGTTCCAGCAATGGGCGATGCGGGCGGAGAGGCTGAAGCCGTCGCCGCTCGGCATCCTCATGCACCCGACCTATGGACTTTGGCATGCCTATCGCGGCGCATTGCTGTTCGAGGACGGGATTTCTGTTCCCGAACCTCATGCAGCGATTCATCTTTGCGACACATGTGTCGAAAAACCCTGCCTGAAATCCTGTCCGGTGGACGCCTATTCCGGGCAGGGCTTTGCCCATGAAGCCTGTCTTGGCCATGTGCGCGGACATAGCGGCGAGCCCTGCCGCAGCGGCGGCTGCCTCGACCGCAACGCCTGTCCCTATGGCACGGGCTATCGCTATCCGCCGGAGGTGCAGGCCTTTCACATGGCGGCCTTTGCCAAGCTGTGACGAGAGGAGCCGCCGTCCGCACGAAATCTTGAACAATGCGCTCCGGGAATGGCTTGCCGGAACGGCGCGTGCCGATATCTAACGCGCGGTACGCAACGGAGAGCATCATGGCCCGAAAGCAGATCGAGATCGAAACAACGGACGGCAAGGCGAAGGCGGGTCTTTTCCCACCGTCCGCCAAGGCGCGCGCCGGCGTCATCCTCTATATGGACGCCTTCGGGCCGCGTCCGGTGCTCGATGAGATGGCCGCGCGGCTCGCGGGTCACGGCTATGCCGTGCTGGTGCCCGATCTGTTTTATCGCAACGCGCCCTACGGGCCGTTCGACGCCAAGACCGCCTTCACGGTGGAGGAAACCAAGGCCAAACTGATGGCGCTGGTCACCGGCACGACGCAGGAGATGACCATTCGCGACAACGCCGCTTTCCTCGATGCGCTCGCGGCCGAAGGCATTGACGGGCCGGTCGGCGTCGTCGGCTATTGCATGGGCGGCGCGCGGGCGCTGAACGCGGCGGCTACCCATCCCGACCGTATCGTCGCGGCGGCGAGTTTTCACGGCGGCAATCTCGCCAGCGACGCGGCCGACAGCCCGCACCGTAAGGCGGCTTCGATCAAGGCGCGCGTCTATGTCGGAGTTGCCGGCGTCGACCGCAGCTTCCCGCCGGAGCAGTCGGCGCGGCTGGCGGAGGCGCTCAGGGTGGCAGAGGTCGACCACACGATCGAGAACTATGTCGGCGTCGGCCATGGCTGGTGCATCAAGGATCACAGCGTCTATGACGAGGCAGGCGCCGAGCGGCACTGGAAGCGGCTGACGACGTTCTTCAAAGAGACGCTGGGATAGGTTTTCGTTTCCTGAGGGGGGCTTAGCGCAAGCCTTCGAATGTTAGCGCTGCCCCTCATCGCCCTTCGGGCACCTTCTCCCCGTGAACGGGGAGAAGGAAATGCGGTGCCGCAAAAAAATCTTTCCATCGCCCCAAGGATTGGTCATTAGCCTTCGTCCAACAGGCAAATGACGGCGATGATGCTGGACGACAGCGAAGCCTCCGACGCCGAATTGATCGGGCGGGCGAGGGGCGGAGACAGGGGGGCTTTCGGCAAACTGCTCGAAAGGCACTATGGCTTCGTCTATCGCGCCGCCTATCGCTGGTGCGGCCGCAAAGCCGACGCCGAGGACATTGCCCAGGACGTCTGCGTGCGGCTTGGCCGGGCGATCCGCGACTATCAGGGCAATGGCGCCTTCACGACATGGCTCTATGCCATGACGCTGAATGCTTCGCGCGACATGATGCGCAAGCGCGCCCGCGACACCGCCAAGACCGATGCCTATGGCGCGTATTCGCTGATCGCGGGCGAAGCGCCAGCTGAGAGCGACGATCCGGTCGAGGCGCTGTGGGCGGCGGTGCGGATGCTGCCTGACAAGCAGCGTGACGCAGTGTTGCTGGTCTATGGCGAAGGTCTCAACCACGCGGCGGCGGCGGAGGTGATGGCGATCTCGGAGACGACGGTTTCCTGGCACATCCATGAAGCGAAGAAACGGCTGAAGGTGCTGATGCGTTCAGCCGGGGAAGTGTGACCATGGTCGACGACAACGAACTCGAAAGGCTGCGCGACATCGCTATACCGGTGCCGGATGGCGAGGCGAAGGCGCGCACGCTCGCGGCCGCCATGCAGGCCTTCGACCTCGATGAAAAAAATTCTGCGATCCGCCAAGGAACGCCAACAGGCCTTCGTCTCACGGAGCGAGCACAAAAGCTCTGGAGAGACATCATGCAACGGAAACTCATTGCCACACCGGCCATCACCGCGCTGGTCGCGCTGCCTATCGCTGGATATGCCGCTTTCGAGATGCTGAAGGAACAGCCGCGGGTCATCGGCGGCAACGGCACGGTCACCGAGACGGTGGCCGACAAGCCGGTGGCGCAGAAGTCCGCGCCGGAGCAGCCGGCGATCAACGAGCCGCTGGCGGCTGCGCCAGCGAAGGCGAAGAAGGCCGACGCGGACACCGAGACGCGCGCCAATTCGCAGACGGCGCCGGCAGCGCCGAAGCCGGCGGCAGAGGTCGACAGCCTGCTCAAGCAGGAAGCGACGCCCGAGGCGATGCCCGCGCCTGCCGAAAGCGGTCGGCTCGCCGCCGGCGGCAAGGCCGGTTCGCCGGGCAGGGTGATGATGCAACTTTCGCCGTCGTCAAAGGATGAAGCCGCGAGGACCGACCAGGCTCCGGCAGGAGCAGCTGCCGCGATTCCGGCGTCTCCGCCCGCCGTCGCCGATTCCAGGCTGATGGTGCAGCCTGCGCCCATGCCGACCGACCAGATGCAGGCGCGGGAGGAAAACCGCAACCGTATCGAGACCTTCAAGACCAACCCGGTGCACGAGACCGCGCAGGATCCGGTCTCGACCTTCTCGATCGATGTCGACACGGCTTCCTATTCCTTCGTGCGGCGCTCGCTGAAGGAGGGCGCTCTGCCAGATCCGGACACGGTCCGCGTCGAGGAGATGATCAATTACTTCCCCTATGACTGGAAGGGTCCGGACTCGGCCAAGACGCCGTTCAACTCGACCGTCACCGTGATGCCGACGCCGTGGAACGAGCACACCAAGCTCATGCATGTCGCGATCAAGGGTTTCGATCTGAAGCCGGCCGAGCAGCCGAAGGCCAACCTGGTCTTCCTGATCGATGTCTCGGGCTCGATGGACGAGCCGGACAAGTTGCCGCTGTTGAAGTCGGCCTTCCGGATGCTGGTCGGCAAGCTCAAACCCGACGACACGGTCTCGATCGTCACCTATGCGGGCAATGCCGGCACGGTGCTGATGCCGACCAAGGCGTCGGAAAAGCAGAAGATCCTTGCAGCCATCGACAATCTGGAGCCCGGCGGCTCGACGGCCGGCGAGGAAGGCATCCGCGAGGCTTACAAGCTTGCCCAGCAGTCCTTCGTCAAGGGCGGCGTCAACCGCGTGATGCTGGCCACCGACGGCGACTTCAATGTCGGCCAGACCGATGACGACGACCTCAAGCGTCTGATCGAGAGCGAGCGCAAGACCGGCGTGTTCCTGTCGGTATTCGGCTTCGGCCGCGACAATCTGAATGACCAGATGATGCAGACCATCGCCCAGAACGGCAACGGCACGGCTGCCTATATAGACACGCTTGCCGAGGCGCAGAAGGTGCTGGTCGACGATGCATCCTCGACGCTGTTCCCCATCGCCAAGGACGTCAAGATCCAGGTCGAGTTCAACCCGGCGACCGTGTCGGAATATCGCCTTGTCGGCTATGAGACCCGGGCCTTGAAGCGCGAGGATTTCAACAACGACCGCGTCGATGCCGGCGACATCGGCTCCGGCCATTCGGTGACGGCGGTCTACGAGATCACGCCGAAGGGGAGCGGCGGGGAGCAGGTC
>NZ_RZTO01000614.1:0-3828 GCF_003997225.1 Mesorhizobium sp. M2C.T.Ca.TU.002.02.1.1 | reverse complement strand
GTCCGACCTCGGCGGCATGCGGCTTCTGTTCGACCGGCTCCACGCCGAGCTCGCCCCGGACACGCCGCTAGGCCAGGCGGAGGCTACCGCCACCATACATCGACTGGTCGTGCAGGCTGCGAGCCAGGCAGGGCGCCAAAGCGGCGGCAGTGAGTTCCATCCGGATATCCGCGCCGCCGTCGAAGACCTGCGCGACCATGCTTTCGAGCCGATCGACTTCACCGCCTTTGCCTTGAGGTTCGACATGTCGCCGGCGACGTTGCGGCGCAGATTCGCGCTGCACACCGGCCTGTCGCCAAAATCATTCCAATTGCGCATCCGGCTCGACCGCGCCAAGCAACTGCTGGCGGCGACCGATTCGCCCGTCGAGGCCGTGGCGCAGGCTGTCGGGTTTGTCGACGCCTTCTACTTTTCCCGGCTTTTTCGGGGCCGGGAAAATTGCTCGCCGAGCGAGTTCCGTCGCCGCCACAGGAGGACATAAGCCGCCGCGCCGCTGGCGATTTGCCCCGGAAACCCCTGACTTTTTTAGGGAAGACCCCACTGCTACGGCGTGAAGTGGTTCACTTCGGCGAAATCCGCCTTCGCATAAGTTCTTGAATCGCATAAGCTTGTGCTTGGGTTAGGGGACATCAGGAGGGCTATTGGCACTTGTTGCCTCCAGCACGACGCGTCTGTGGACGCTGGTCGCGAAGGAGTTCTGGCGCAAGACGCGCCGGCGCCTTCGCGCTGGCCCGGTTTATCGCTGGCGCTATTCCGGCCGCACCCCCGAACGCGTCCTGATCGCCCCGCCCGACCTGCGGCTCGCCGATCCGCAGATCGCGCTGGAGATTTATTATGGCCGCTATCCGCTGTCCGGCCATATGGTCGAGACCGGCGGCACCTCGCCCTTCCAACTCGACGTGCCCAATCGCGGCTGGCAGAAATCGCTGCACGGCTTCCGCTGGCTGCGCCATATGCGCGCCACCGGCACCGAGCTCGCCGCCGCCAATGCGAGAGCCCTGGTGACCGACTGGATCGCCATGCACGGCAACCAGATTTCGGGCGTCGCCTGGGAGCCAGGCACGACCGCCAAGCGGGTGATCGCCTGGCTGCAGCATTCTTCGGTGGTGCTGCAAGGCGCCGAATTCCCCTTCTATCGCGCTTTCCTCAAATCGCTCGCCGTGCAGATCCGCTACCTGCGCTCGATGGCGCGCGAGATGCCGGATGGCGAGGCCAGGCTGCGCGCCCGCATCGCGCTCGCCTTCGCGGCGCTGTCGTTGCCGGCGCCGGCCTCGGCGCTGCGTGCCGCGACACGCAACCTTGCCGAGGAGCTCGACCGCCAGATCCTGCCCGATGGCGGCCACATCTCGCGCAAGCCGATGGCGGTGCTGGAACTGCTGGCCGATCTCCTGCCGCTGCGCCAGACCTATGCCAACCAGGCCGAGGCGCCGCCGGCGGCCCTGATCGGCGCCATCGACCGCATGCTGCCGGCGCTGCGTTTCTTCCGCCACCAGGACGGCAGCCTTGCCCGCTTCAACGGCATGGGCGCCACCATCCACGACCGCATCGCCACCATCATGCGCCATGACGACACGGTGGGCGCGCCGCTGTTGCACGCGCCGCATTCCGGCTATGAGCGCCTGTCGATGGGCGGCGTGACGGTGATCGCCGACACCGGCCTGCCGCCGCCTGTCGACGTCTCCAACGCAGCGCATGCCGGCTGCCTCGCCTTCGAGCTTTCCTCCGGGCGCCAGCACTTCATCGTCAATGCCGGCATCGACACCTACGGCGCCCCGGAATTCCGGCCGCTGGCCCGCGCCACCGCCGCGCACTCGACCGCGACGATCAACGACACCTCGTCGGCGCGCTTCAGCCACTCGCTGCGCGTCAGCGACCTTTTGGGCTCGCCCCTGATCGGCGGTCCGCAGCATGTGCCCTGCAAGCGCCTCGACCAGAAGGGCATGCAGGGCTTCGTCGCCCGCCATGACGGCTATGTCCAGCAATTCGGCTTCCTGCATGAGCGCGAGCTGAAGCTCGGCACGAACGGCAATGTGCTTGCCGGGCGCGACCGTTTCCTGCGCCCGGGCAATGCGGCGATTCGCAACAATGGCCGCGACTTCGTCACGGTGCGCTTCCACGTCCATCCCGACATCACCCTGCTGCAGGACGACCACGACCGGCTGACGCTTGCCGCCGCGCAGGGCGACAGCTGGGTCTTCACCTGCGCCGAAGTGGTGCCGGAGGTCGAGGAATCGATCTATTTCGCCGGCCTGAGCGGTCCGCGCCGCAGCCGGCAGATCGTGCTCGCCTTCAAGGCCTCGGAGATTGCCGAGGTCCATTGGCAGCTGACCCGCACCATTGTCGCCGGCTATCCCGAAAACAACTGAGCCTGCCCGGCAAACGCGGCTGCGCGCCTGACCCCAGATTCACTTGATTTCCGGGGCTCATATGCTAGGGCCGGCCAACGTCCCTTCCAACAGCTCTGAAAGGCCGCCCGCCATGGCCGTGCCCACGAAAAACATTCCGGCGCCGGATCTCGTTCCGGTGCGCCGCGCCCTGCTTTCCGTCTTCGACAAGACCGGCCTGATCGACTTCGCCAAGGCGCTCGCCGCTGCCGGCGTCGAATTGGTCTCGACGGGCGGCACGGCAAAGGCCATCGCCGAGGCTGGCCTTGCGGTGCGCGACGTCTCCGACCTCACCGGCTTTCCCGAGATCATGGACGGGCGGGTGAAGACCTTGCATCCGTCCGTGCATGGCGCGCTGCTCGGCATCCGCGACGATGCCGACCATGCCAAGGCCATGCGCGACCATCACATCGAGCCGATCGATCTCGTCGTCTCGAACCTCTACCCGTTCGAGGAGGTCCGCCGCTCCGGTGCCGGCTACGCCTCGATCGTCGAGAACATCGACATCGGCGGGCCGGCGATGATCCGCGCCTCGGCCAAGAACCACGCCTATGTCGCCATCGTCACCGACCCGGCCGATTATGCGTCGGTCGTCAACGCGCTGGAGATGAATCTTGGCTCGCTCTCGCTCGACTTCCGCAAGATGCTGGCGGCCAAGGCCTTTGCCCGCACCGCGACCTATGACGCGGCGATCTCGGGCTGGTTCGCCGAGGCGCTCGAGATCGAGCATCCGACATGGCGCGCTTTCGGCGGCCGGCTCGACCAGGTGATGCGCTATGGCGAGAACCCGCATCAGAGCGCGGGCTTCTACCTGTCGGGCGACAAGCGGCCGGGCGTGGCGACGGCAAGGCAGTTGCAGGGCAAGCAACTCTCCTACAACAACATCAACGATACCGACGCCGCCTTCGAGCTGGTCGGCGAGTTCGATCCCGTCCGCTCCGCGGCGATCGCCATCATCAAGCACGCCAACCCTTGCGGCGTCGCCGAAGGCTCATCGCTGAAGGCGGCCTATGCCAAGGCGCTGGCCTGCGACCCGGTCTCGGCCTTCGGCGGCATCGTCGCCATGAACCGCATCCTCGACGCCGAAGCGGCGGAAGAGATCGTGAAGACCTTCACCGAGGTCATCATCGCGCCCGACGCCACCGACGAAGCCGCCGCGATCGTCGCGGCGAAGAAGAATTTGCGTCTGCTGGTCGCCGGCGGCCTGCCCGACCCGCGCGCCGCCGGCACGACGGTGAAATCGGTGGCCGGCGGGTTGCTGGTGCAAAGCCGCGACAACGCCGTGGTCGACGACCTCGAATTGAAAGTGGTGACCAAGCGTGCGCCGACGCCGGCCGAGCTGGCCGACCTCAAATTCGCCTTCCGCGTCGCCAAGCACGTCAAGTCGAATGCCATCGTCTACGTGAAGGACGGAGCGACGGTCGGCATCGGCGCCGGCCAGATG
>NZ_RZTO01000613.1:0-3828 GCF_003997225.1 Mesorhizobium sp. M2C.T.Ca.TU.002.02.1.1 | reverse complement strand
CTTCTCGACCAGGTAGAGGAAGTTCTGGTGCGTATCGATGACGATGGTGCCCGGCTTCGCCGGCCCGTCATAGGCGACTTCCTGCGGCAGGTAGATCGGGTTGATCTGCGGCCGCATCACCATGCGCTTGGCCGGCTGCTGCACGGCCGCCGTCTTCTGCCGGTCGGGCTGCGCCTGGAACAGGCGCTGCAGCGGCTGCCGCGTCGCCTGCCGGGCCGGGCGCACGATGCCCGGCGCGTGGCCGAGCTGCAGCACCCAGGGCGCCGAGAGGTCGGGGCTCACCATGACCGGCGGCATGTCGGCATAGCGGTCATTGGCAAGGGAAGTCGTGGCGCCGGCGGCAAGAATGGCCGCCGCGCCGAGCAGGGAACAAAACGCTGTCTTCATCGGAACGCACCTTGATCGAACTCATCCGGGGCTAAGAGGGCGCCCTCGGTTTCGCGATCCTTGGCGCGGAGCGGCAAGCAAAACATGAATCGGAATGCGTAAAATGCCGCTTTGTCAGTAAACCTTTTGGTGTGGTTACCGGGCGGTTCAGGAATCTGGTAAAGCCACGGTAAAAGCTGCGCTGAAGCGCGTTAACGGATGGATTTGCTGACGATGGCAACTGAAAATGCCGGCATTCTCGATGGCCCCGACGGCAAGGCGCGCTGCTTCTGGCACGGCAACCTGCCGGATTATCTCCACTATCACGACCATGAATGGGGCCGTCCGGTAACGGACGATCGCCGGCTGTTCGAGAAGATCTGCCTGGAAGGCTTCCAGTCGGGCCTGTCGTGGCTGACCATCCTGCGCAAGCGCGAGAATTTCCGCGAGGCCTTCGCCGGCTTCGACTTCGACAAGGTGGCGGGGTTCACCGACGCGGATGTCGAGCGCCTGCTCGGCAATGCCGGCATCATCCGCCATCGCGGCAAGATCGTCTCGACCATCAACAACGCCAAGCGCGCCCGCGAGATGGTGGACGAGTTCGGCTCGCTGGCCGCCTGGTTCTGGAAGTTCGAGCCGGGTCCGGGCGAGCGGCCCGAGATCGTCGACCTCGCGCATCTGCGCGCCAATCCGACGACGGCCGTATCGGTCAGGATATCGAAGGAATTGAAGAAACGTGGCTGGAGCTTTGTCGGCCCCACCACGGTCTATGCCTTCATGCAGGCGATGGGCCTGGTCAACGACCATCTCGAAGGCTGCTATTGCAGGGCGGAGGTGGAGAAGGAGCGCAAGAGATTGAAGCGGCCGAAGTAGGGAATGCTCTTCCTTCTCCCCTTGTGGGAGAAGGTGTCGCCGAAGGCGACGGATGAGGGGTGCTCCAGCTTGGCGCCGCCGGAGGAGACGGCAAGTTTGCCAGCGTCTCACTCCGTTGGAACACCCCTCATCCGTCTCGGCGCTATCGCGCCGATCCACCTTCTCCCACAAGGGGAGAAGGGAAAGAGACCCCTTCACTTCTCGAACCGGCCCTTATGGCCGCTGCCGTTGATGTCCCAGACCAGGCTGGAGCCGGACACCGTCAGCACCAGTCCGCTGAAGCCGCGATCGTCGGGTGTGTGATGCGTGGAGGCGGAGCTGCGGCCGGCCGGGATGACCTCGACCGTCGGGCCCTTCCTCACCCAACAGCCCTTGCCGTACTGGTCATTCGCGCCATAGGCGAGCGCGAATTCGAAGCTGCCGTCTTTCTTCAACAGCAGTTCGGAACCGACCTCCATGACGCCGTTCAGATAGTAGTGGCCGGCAAGACGGGCGTCGCCCGGTTGGCAGGCGTTGGCCGCGCCGGTCGCGCCAATGACCAGCGCGCCGGCAAGCGCGCACGCAAATTGCAACTGCATGATGATCCCCCGATCGTTGAGTGAAGTCAGAGGCTGCCGGCGCCGGTCAGGAACAGCCCGGCAATGATGGCCGCCACGGCCGCGAAGGCCGGGTAGATCACCAGCAGGCCGGTCACCAGCGCGTCGCGCGCCGTCGGCTTACGTGTCTGCGTCGGAATTTCGAACGGTCCCGCCGGCTGCTGCGCCGGCTTCAGCGTCGACACCCCGGCGGGCCGCAGCCCGGCCGATCTGCCGCTCTCGATAATGTCGTCAGCCGTCGTCATAGCCCCGAACCCCTTGTTTCGGCGCGCTTTATGGTCGCCGATTGTGTCGGCAGCATGCCGCGCCGGTGGCGGAATTGTTTCGTTTTGGCGTGGTTTTGTTTCGGGCGCCCACCCTTGCCGCTCCAAGCGGCATCGTTTAGGAAACGCGCGCTCGAAGTAAGTCACCACTGACTGGAAGTCCCCATGGCCGACAAATCCGAAAAGACGAAAGCGCGGCTGCCGCGCGGTTTTGCCGACCGCAGCGCCGAAGACATCCGCGCCGTCGAGAAGATGATGGCGACCATCCGCTCGGTCTATGAGCTCTACGGCTTCGAGCCGGTCGACCAGCCGATGATCGAATACACCGACGCGCTGGGCAAGTTCCTGCCCGACCAGGATCGGCCGAACGAGGGCGTCTTTTCCTTCCAGGATGACGACGACCAATGGCTGTCGCTGCGCTACGACCTGACCGCGCCGACCGCCCGTTTCGTCGCTGAAAACTTCGACAAGCTGCCGAAACCCTATCGCAGCTATCGCTCCGGCTGGGTGTTCCGCAACGAGAAGCCCGGCCCCGGCCGCTTCCGCCAGTTCATGCAGTTCGACGCCGACACGATCGGCACGCCGGGCGTCGCCGCCGACGCCGAGATGGCGATGATGATGGCCGATGTCATGGAGGCGCTCGGCATCAAGCGCGGCGACTATGTCATCCGCGTCAACAACCGCAAGGTGCTGGACGGCGTGCTGGAGGCGATCGGCCTCGGCGGCGAGGACAATGCCGGCCGCCGGCTGACGGTGCTGCGTGCCATCGACAAACTCGACAAGCTTGGGCCGCAAGGCGTCAGGCTTCTGCTCGGTCCCGGACGCTGGGATGGCGGCAAGGAAGGCGAGGGCGACTTCGCCAAGGGCGCTGGGTTGAACGAGAGTCAAGCCGAGGCGGTTCTTCTGGCAACGGCAAGGAACGGGCAGGCCGCCCAAGATGCGAGCGTCAGTGCCAACGCTGTCTATCAGGAAGGCGTCGGCGAACTTGCAACGATCGAGGCGCTGGTTAGAGCCGCTGGCTACGGCGAAGACCGCATCGTGATGGATCGCTCCGTCGTGCGCGGCCTGGAATACTACACCGGCCCTGTCTTCGAGGCCGAGCTCCTGGCCGAGATCCCCAATGACGAAGGCCAGATCGTGCGCTTCGGCTCGGTCGGCGGCGGCGGCCGTTATGACGGGCTGGTCTCGCGCTTCCGGGGCGAGCCGGTTCCGGCGACCGGTTTTTCGATCGGCGTCTCGCGGCTGATGACGGCGCTGAAGAACCTCGGCAAGCTCGACGTCTCCGACGTCATCGCGCCGGTCGTCGTGCTGGTCATGGACAAGGACACCGAAAGCCTCGGCCGCTACCAGAAGATGGTCGCCGATCTGCGCGCCGCCGGCATCCGCTCCGAAATGTATCTCGGCGGCGCCGGCATGAAGGCGCAGCTCAAATACGCCGACCGCCGCGGCAGCCCGGTCGCCGTCATCCAGGGCGGCGACGAGCGCGCCAGGGGCGAGGTGCAGATCAAGGACTTGATCGAAGGCGCGCGGATGTCGGCGGAGATCACCGACAATGCCGAGTGGCGGGCGGCACGCCCGGCGCAGGTGACGGTGGCGGAGAGCGAGCTGGTTGGCGAGGTGAAGAAGATACTCGCGGCGCAGGCTGCCGACCGCGCGAAGGGTGGCGCTTGAGCCCCCCTCTCTGGCCTGCCGGCCATCTCCCCCTCAAGGGGGGAGATTGGCAGCTCGGG
>NZ_RZTO01000612.1:0-3830 GCF_003997225.1 Mesorhizobium sp. M2C.T.Ca.TU.002.02.1.1 | reverse complement strand
TTTCGCAACATCGCGCTGCAGGCGAGCTATCTCGCCATCTTCGCCATGGCGCAAACCATGGTGCTTTTGACGCGTGGCTTCGATCTCTCGCTCGGCTACACCGTCTCGCTGGTCAGCGTCGCCGCCTCGATGGCGATGGTGGCGATGGGCGGCGGCGACATTTCGATCCTCTATGGCGTCGGCGCGGCGGTTCTGATCGCCGGTGCGATCGGCCTCGCCAACGGCTTGCTTATCGCCGGCATCGGCATCAATCCGCTGGTGACGACGCTCGGCATGGCCAATATGGTGCTGGCCCTTGCTTCGACGATCAGCGGCGGCTTCCCCGTCACCGGCCTGCCGAAGAGCCTCACCGCCGAATTCGCGGAGGGTTCGTTGCTGGCCATCTCGACGCCGATCTGGATCGCCGCGCTGGTGTTCGTGCTTCTGTTCCTGACGCTCAAGGCGACGCGCTTCGGCCGCAGCCTCTATATCATCGGCGCCAATCCCAAGGCGGCTGTGGCGGCTGGCATCCGCACCATGCCGGTGCTGGTGCTGGCTTACATGCTTTGCGCGCTGCTGGCGGCGCTCGGCGCGCTTCTGCTCACCGCGCGCACCGGCTCGGGCGAGCCCAATCTCGGCGGCAATCTCACCCTGGAGGCAATCGCGGCCGCCGTGGTCGGCGGTGTGCGCCTTTCCGGCGGCGAGGGCGGCGTGGGCGCTGCCGTGCTCGGCGCGCTGTTCGTCACCGTGCTCTCCAACGGCATGAACCTCGTCCAGATCGACGGCTATCTGCAGCAGATCTGCCTGGGCGTCATCATCATCGTCAGCCTGATCGTCAATCGCGACGAAGCCAGGCGCTGATACTCCAACCTCTTCGGGAAGCTCGTATGGCCTATCAAGTTTGCATCGACATCGGCGGCACCTTCACCGACTGCCTCGTCTCGAACAGCAAGGGCGAGATCGCGATCTTCAAGTCGCCGACGACGCCCGGCGAATTCGAGAAGGGCTTCATCAACGTGCTGCATGTCGCGGCCGAGGGCTATGGCCTGAGCGGCGCCGACTTCATGAAAGAGATCGACCTCGTCGTGCACGGTTCGACCGTGTCGACCAACGCGCTGGTCGAACGCAAGACGGTCAAGGTCGGCCTTATCCTGACCGCCGGCCACCAGGACATCCTCGTGCTGCGCGAAGGCCCGCGCAAAGGCGCCTTCCAGTGGCGGCTGAACTATCCCGATCCCTATGTGCCGCGCCACCTGACCAAGACGGTCGCGGGCCGCATCGACGCGCGCGGCCGCGAGCTCGCGCCGCTGTCGCTGGACGACGTGCGCAAGGCGGCGGCCGAATTCCGAGGCCTCGGCGTCGAGGCGATCGCAGTCGGTCTGCTGTGGTCGGTGGTGAACCCGGCGCATGAGCTTGCCGTGCGCGAGATCCTGGAGAAAGAGCTGCCAGGCATCCCGGTGACGCTCAGCCACGAGATCAACCCGATGCCGCGCGAATACAAGCGCATCATCGCGGCCGCGATCGATGCCTCGATCAATCCGATCGTGCGCACCTATATCGAGAAGCTGAAGACGGCGCTCGACGAGGAGGGTTTCGAGGGCGAGCTGCTGCTTGCCAATTGCGTCGGCGGGATGATGCCTTTGGCCGACATGATCCGGAAGCCGATCTACAGCGTCATGTCCGGTCCGACGCTGGCGCCGATGGCGGCGTTGGCGCTGTCCGATGAGCCCGACATCATCGTCGGCGACATGGGCGGCACCACTTTCGACGTGTCGGCGCTGCGCGACCACCAGATCATCGTCACGCCGGACAGCATGATCCATGACGACTCGCTCGGCATTCCCAAGGTCGACGTGCGCTCGGTCGGCGCCGGCGGCGGCTCGATCGCCTTCGTCGACGAAGGCGGCCTGCTGCAGGTCGGCCCGCGCAGCGCCGGGGCCCGGCCAGGCCCGGCCTGCTACGGGCAGGGCGGCACCGAGCCGACTGTCACGGATGCCAATGTCGTGCTCGGCATCGTCGATCCGGATTATTTCCTCGGCGGCAAGATGCAGCTGAAGCGTGAGCTGGCGGAGGCCGCGGTCGACAAGATCGCCGCGCGGCTCGGCGTGACGCGCGAGGAAGCCGCCTACGCGATCTACACCACTTCCAACCACAACATGGTGGCGGCGATCGAGGAGATCACCGTGCGCGAGGGCATCAACCCGCGCGATAGCTTCTTTGTCTGCGGCGGCGGCGCCACCGCCATCCACATCGCCGAGATGGCCGACATCCTCGGCTTGAAGCGCTACATGGTGCCGCGCTTCATGGCCGGGCTCAGCGCCTTTGGCGGCCTGATCTCCGACATCCGCTCGGAAGAGAGCGCGGTGCTGCTCACCTCCGATGCGGACTTCAACGTCGCCGGCGTCAACGACGCGCTGAAGCGGCTGAAGCAGGCCGGCAACACCTTCCTCGCCGAGGCCGGCGTCGCGGCGGAGAACCGTCAGTTCGAGTTCTCCTTCCTCGGCCGTTACGAATACCAGTCCTTCGAGATCGAGGTGCCGTTCGAGGCCAAGGACGGAATGGTATCGGAGGGCGATCTGCCGGGTCTGGTCGAAGCCTTCCACAAGATGCATGAGCGCATCTATTCGATCCGCGCAGACAATGACGTCGTCGAGTTCACGGCATGGAAGCTGCGCGCCATCGGCAAGCGCTCGGGCCAGGACATCTGGCAGAAGAACACGCTGCCCGATCAGAATGGCCCCATCGACCTGAAGGCCAGGCGCGGCATCTATCAGCAGGAGAGCGGTCGTGTCGAAACGGTCCCGGTCTACGAACTTGCGCAGCTGCGCGCCGGCGCGCAGCTTGCCGGCCCCTGCCTGGTCGAGGCGGAGACCTTCACGGCCTATCTCAAGGATCAGCATCAAGGGCAGATCGACCGCTACGGCAATCTCGTCGTCAACATCGCCTAGTTCAACAATCACGTGAGAGAACGACCCATGGACTCCATCAACAGGCTCGAGCTCGACGTCGCTGAACGCCGTGTCGACCCCTTCCTGATGTCGGTGCTGAAAAGCCGCTTCGAGGCGATCGTGCGCGAGATGACGCTGGTCGTCATGCGTGCCAGCCGCTCGGCGGTGATCAAGAACGCGCGCGACTTCTCCTGCGCCATCCTGACCTATGATCATCGGCTGGTCTCGGTCGAGGACGCGCTGCCGATCCACGTCATGTCGATGGACATGGCGACGCGGCCGCTGACCGACCTGTTCGACGACATCACGCAGGGCGACATCTTCCTCAACAACTGCCCCTATACCGGCGGCACCCATCACGCCGACCTGATCATGGCGATGCCGGTGTTCTTCGAGGGCGAGCCGCTGTTCTGGGTCGTGGCGCTGTCGCACCACGCCGACACCGGCGCGCCGGTGCCGTCGACCTATCTGCCTTTCGCCAAGAACATCTTCGAGGAAGGCATGCACTTCCCCTGCGTGCGCGTCGCGCAGAATTACGAGGAGAAGAAGGACATCCTGCGCATCGGCACGATGCGCAACCGTGTGCCGGACATGTGGCTGGGCGACGTGCGCGCGCAGATCGGCGCCTGCCGCACCGGCGAAAGGCGTATCGGTGAGCTGTTCGCGCGCTACGGCCGCGACACCATCCTCGGCTTCGTCGAGGACTGGTTCGATTACGGCGCGCGTTGCGCCAAGGCGGCGATCGCCAAGCTGCCGGCCGGCAGCTACAGCTACGAAACGCGCCATGATCCGGTGCCGGGCGTCGCCGACGAAGGCATACCGGTCAAGGTGACGATCAATGTCGATCCGGAAAAGGGCGAGATCGTCGTCGACGTGCGCGACAACATCGACAATGTGCCGGGC
>NZ_RZTO01000611.1:0-3830 GCF_003997225.1 Mesorhizobium sp. M2C.T.Ca.TU.002.02.1.1 | reverse complement strand
TGGCCGTTCCATGGAGTGATCAGCTGCAGGCGGCGGCCGTTCGCCGAACTCGACGATCGAGCGGCGCACGATCGTTCCTGCTTCGTCGAGGTTCAAGCGCGCGCAACGGCCCTTGTAGGAGAATGTGAGTCGGAATTTCCCCCCATGCTCCCCCTCGCCGCGCTCGCAAAGGCTAGTGATTTCGTTGCGGCGCATCAGGGCCTGAATATCGGATGGCTGCACGTCAAGGAGCTCGCTGAGCAGCGAAGCCTCGATCGTGAAAACCCCATCCTGTCGCTCCAGCTTCATCGGTCGCCTCTTCACGCGCCTACCACGTCAGCTTCGGGGTCAACCGGTGCAGCAGTATGTCGAAGCGACGTGCAGCCGCCGCGTCGCTCGTTCTCAAGGCCACGCAGGCCTGTCCGGCAAGCCGGCAGGCGGTCTCCACCTCTCCTGCTCCCGCGAGCGCTGTGACGCTTTCCAGCAGGATCTCGGAAAGCCGTCCTTCCGACGCAGAACAATCGGCCGCGCTGGCTTCCGCCAACTCACTTGTACCTCGCCTCACCATCTTTCCCCGTCCCGTATCCCGAAATGCGCTTTGGCTTCGGGGCTCATCATCTCCGGCATCCAACGTGGCTCATAGGTGAGCTCCACATCGACGAACTCGATCCCCGGAACATCGCTCGCCGCCTCGCCCGCACCCCGCTTCAGGTAGTTCGTCGCCGGGCATCCGGGCGTTGTCGTGGTCATGGTGATGTGGACGATGCCGCCCTCTTCCACGGCGACCTCGTAGACGAGGCCGAGGTCGACGATGTTCCAGCCGAGCTCCGGATCAATCACCCGGCGCAGCGCTTCCCTGACAGGCTCGACAGCATCGGCCTTTCCGTCGGTCGGCGATGATGCGCGGGGCTGCCCCCCTGCTGCAGGGCTTTGGCGCAGAACCGGCGCACCCGACATGAGATGCTCCATGATCGTGCCTAAGATCGCCGGCTTGAGATGCTGCCAGTCGCCATTCGCCTTGGTGACGATGATCGAATCCCTGGCGAAGGAGACGCTCGAGACGCCCGCTATCGCGAAGAGCCGCTCGGCGAGCGGCGAGATGGCCGCCTCCGCCTTGTCGCGCAGATCAAGCGTGCCCTCCGCCAGGACCTCGCAGCCGGGCAGAAATTTCAGCTGGGCCGGATCTGCTGTCGCTTCGGTTTGAATGAACATGGCTCGTGCGCTCCTTAGGGATGCTGGGCGGGACGCTGCCGCAGGCCCTGACACGGCAGGCACCCAGCATTCATGCCACTGCCTGCCGGGATGCGCCGACACGCACCAGGATCTTGTAGCTCTGGCCATCCGGCTCGAAGCCGCCGCGCCATGCGTGTCCGCGTTTCGCGAGTTCGGGAATCAGGAAGGTCGGCTCGCGGCACAACAGCGCCGACAGGACCTCACCCTCCTCCATGGTTTCCGTAGCAGCCAGGATCCGCACCATTGGCTCCGGAGGGTCGAGCTCACGGTTATCGAGATGCTGCACGGGCTCCGGCCAGGCCGCAGCATCGGGAGTTGGCGCGGCGGATGGCTCCGTTTCGGCGGCAGAGGCGGATCGCGTCGGCCGGAACAGAACCTCCCAGTCACCGTCCTCGAGCTCCCTCTCTTCATGGCTGAAGCCCTTCGAGCCGAGCACGCTGAAAAGCGGAACCGGCTTGAAGGTCGCGAGTAGCCGAAGCCCCTGTCCGGGGGCGAGCGTGGCCACGGCCTCCATGATCTGCTGAAACGGCTCGCCGCCTGCCCGCAGGACCGGGCGAAGGTCGAGATCCAGAAAAGCCGCTTGCATGGCACTTGCCTCCTTTTTCAGTCAGGTTTGATGGGAAAGTGAGAACAGAAGTCTCGGTCTGCGCACCCCCAGTGGAAGCCGCAGTGCGGTTTCGACATCGACGAGACGCCGTGTCCGCACCAGGTGCGCGACAATTCCGGCCGTCGCGATCAGCAAGGCCGCGGCGCAGGCCTGGAATGCCGGTAGATAGTCGACGATGAGAGCCGCGGTGCCAGCCCAGACCGAGAGGAAATAAAGCCAGAACCACTTGGTCGCACGCGGCTCGACGACAAGGTCCTGGACGCGCGGCGTCCGAACCTTGCCTAGCACCGGGCCGTAGCACTCGAGCCAGGTCAGAAACGCGACGATCTTGTAGAGTTGAGCGAGTCCAAGACCGGATAGCCAGCCGAAGGCGAACAGGAAAACGACGGCACCGACGTGGTCCGCCAGACGTCCGAGCGCAAGCAGGACGCAGATTAGCACAACGGACGCTGCGAGGGAGGCGAGCGCGAACGCCGCCATCCGGCCGTTGAGCTCAATATGTGCACGCTTGCGTCGCCTGTAGAGATGAATCACGTCGGCCCCATAGAGGGCGAGAGCCACGAGGCCCAGGCTGCCGGCGGCTGACAACACGAGCGCGAGGTTTCCGCGAAGCAGGATCGCCAGCACGCCGCCCACGACCGCGACGGCGAGTGCTGCAGAACCGAGATAGAGCGCGGTCTTCGTGCTTCGGCGCTCGAGATCCGGAGCCAGCATGAACATTGCGAGCAACCGGTAGCTGACACCCATGGCGGCGAACGTGAGCCACCCGCCCAGCCCTGCGATCATATGAAGAGGCAAGCCGGTCGCGGTCAGAGCGACGAACGGGTCATAGGCCGCCAATCCACCGACCACCAACGCGAAGATGATCCCCAGAATCGCTGTCGCTGCGACGCTCGCGAGGCCGACGATGACGAACAGCGACGGCAAGGGTCGCGTCTGCGCGGCCCAGATCGTGCGCGCCAGATTCCACAAGACGAGCGCGAAACCTAAACCCAACAGCGCGGCGGCTAACCCGAAGAAGGGTGGCGCAGGACTGACGTGGCCGGCAAGCTGCAGAAAACCGAGGATCAGCGCTGCGAGGCCGACGACAAGCGAGACGAGCGCCGGCAGGGGCAGAACATCGTTGTGAAGCGGCTGCGCAACGAGAACGGGGACGAACTGGAACAGCGCTCCGCACATCAGAAGGCTGAGCCAGCCGATCGCTACAAGATGGACGAGGATCAGCGTTTCGGGCGCCTGCAGTCCGACACGGGGGAAGCCGTAACCGAGCGTCATCAGGGCTTCTGCCGCGACAAGGAAAAGGAGCGCCGCAGCAAAATAGGACATCGTCCATCTGGAGAGCGAAGCACCGATCATGGTCACCTCTTTCCAGGGCCTCGTGCCGGCATATTCAGTCGGCGCGAGGCTCCCGGGTCGAATTCAAGCGGCCTTTGCGGGCTTGCCGATCTCGACCCGCCAAACCGCTGGTCCACGTTCGAGATACGTCCAGGAAAACTGCTTCGGATATTCCGCTTCGAGCTGGTAGTAGAGCGGCTTCGGGTCATGATCGTTGACGAGGATGAATGAGCCGCCAGACGCCAGTTGGTTGACCAACTCAAATATTTTTGCGTGCCGCTGCGCAGGAACGAGGGTACGCACGTCGATCACGTCGGCGTCCGATGCTATGGTGGGGTTCGTCATGAAAAGCTCCTTGGTCGCTGCATTGGTCTGAACGGCCTGACTATGGCGACCTCTTTCGCCGGCCGGCCAGGTCTGGAATGCTGGCCCTTGCAATAGGTCTCGGCGGCATCGCTGGGTTTGCCTTGTTCATTGCCACCGCCTTCGCGTCCCGGTGTGACCCGGGTTGTCCGCTAATGTCTCGCCAAAAACATATATTGTCAATACATGTTTTTGCACATCGCCGATGTGTCGATGCCCCGTGTCGCCGGCATCAGGTTCGAGATAACGCGGTGTGGCCGGCATCGCGTCAACATTCGTCTTCTTGACGCCTAAGATATATTTTATATATATC
>NZ_RZTO01000610.1:0-3832 GCF_003997225.1 Mesorhizobium sp. M2C.T.Ca.TU.002.02.1.1 | reverse complement strand
GATCAGCTGGAGGGCAAGGCCGAGATCCGTCAGGTCCGCGCTCACATGTTTCCAGGCCCCACGCGCGGGCGGCGCCAGGTCGATGCCCAGAACCTCATGGCCGGCGGCCAGGCAAGCCACCGCCACATGACGGCCGAGCAGGCCGCTTGATCCCGTGACAATGATGTTCATGTCTCATCCCTCATGACCGGCCACGGTGCGCGCAAATATCATTGATGGTCAAACAATCGGACACTTGAAACACCATGCTTGTCAACGGCTTTTTCGTTGCCGGTGAAGCGGGATGGCCGGCAACATGCCTCCAAGGATTGACTTCGGGCCTTCTACGGTTTTGTATGACCACCAACAATCAATGGCTGTCGGGGAGATCTGCCATGTCCGTGGACACTTTCTCGTCGCATCGACAGGAAGCAGGCGTCAGCATCGACGTGAAGCGCGCTGCGGTCGTCGTGGTCGACATGCTCAACGATTTCTGCAAGCCGGGCGGCGCGATGGTGCTGCCGGGTTATGAGGTGCTGGTCGGACCGCAACTCGCCGTCATCGATGCCGCGCGTGCGTCGGGCGTCCCGGTGATCTGGGTGCATGACGTCCACCGCAAGAATGTGCGGCAGGACCGCGAATGGCTGAAGCGCACGCCGCACTGCGTCGAAGGCACGTGGGGTGTCGAGATCATCGACGACCTCGGCGCGCGCGCCGACGAAATCCATGTCATCAAGCGGCGCTACTCCGCGTTCTTCCAGACCGATCTCGACCTGACGCTCAAGGACCTGAAGGTCGACCAGATCATCGTCTTCGGCGTGGTCACCAACATCTGCGTGCGTTCGACCGTTCACGACGCCTTCTTCAACGGCTACGAGGTCGTGGTGCCGAGCGACTGCTGCGCCGCCACCGGCCCGCGCGAGCAGGAAAGCTCGCTTTACGACATCGCCACCCATTTCGGCGTGGTCAGCGACTCGGCCAGCGTTGTCAGGGCTTTGCGGGAAGGCGTCTTCGTGGAAAACGCCAGCGTCGCGGCATGATCGCTCCGGTGCCAGCGACAACAGGCCTGCCAGGAGTTCAAGCATCCCGATGACGGTGACCGAGCAAACGAAGCGAACCAAGCGCAAGGCTGCGCAGGACAAACGGCTGAGCCGCGAGGAGGCGCTCGCCCGCTATGCCGCGACCGGATACGATCTCGACCTGCACCCGGCCCACATCGTGCGCCGCGCCCATCAGCGGGCGACGCTCTGCTTCCAGCAGGAGATGGCCGGCGAGGACCTGTCCCCGACCCAGTTCGCGGCGCTGGCGACGGTGCTGCGTCACGGCGAGGTGTCCCAGAACCATCTCGGGCGGCTGACGGCGATGGATCCGTCCACCATCAGTCTCGTGGTGCGCAAGCTTTTGAAGCAGGGGCTGGTCAAGCGCAACGCTTCCAAGACAGACCAGCGGCTGGCCATTATCACGCTGACGGACGACGGCGTGCGCTACACGCTTGACCGCCTGGACCGTAGCGTCGAAGTCGGCCGGCAGCTTCTTTCGCCGCTCTCCACGGCTGAGCAGGCCACGCTGTTGCAATTGCTCCAGCGCATCAGCCGTGACGACACAGGCGACACGGCCGTCAAATGACCTACTGATCCCCAACCCAGACGCAGCAAAACAGCGGGCGTCGCTGGATTTTTCGGCGGCGGGATGTCCTTCCCTTGTCCGCGCCGAACAGAAGGAACCAGTCTGATGTCCTCCGACCCCCAAGCCAATCCCGCTGCCGGGAAGACCGTCATCCGCAATATCGGCCTCATGCTGAGCGGCGACATCGCCCACCCGATCCTCGACGCCGACACCATTGTGGTCGTGGATGGCCGCATCGCCGCTGTCGGCAAACAAGGCGGCGTCGAGACAAGTGGAGCGACGAAGGTCATCGATGCGCAGGGTTGTGTCGTCGCCCCCGGCCTGATCGACAACCACGTCCATCCCACGGCCGGCGACTGGACCCCGCGCCAGAACCAGATCGGCTGGATCGACTCGACGCTGCACGGCGGTGTCACCACCATCGTCTCGGCCGGCGAGGCGCACTATCCCGGCCGCCCTCGCGACATCGTCGGCGTCAAGGCGCTCGGCATCGCCGCGCAGCGCAGCTTCTCGAATTTCCGCCCCAGCGGCATGAAGATCCTTGCCGGCGCTCCGGTGCTGGAGCCAGGCATGACCGAGAACGATTTCCGCGAACTCGCCGAAGCCGGCGTGACGCTGATCGGCGAGGTCGGCCTCGGCGGCGTCAAGGACGGTCCGACGGGCCGCCAGATGATCGCCTGGGCCCGCAAATACGGCATGACCTCCATGACCCATACCGGCGGGCCCTCGATCCCCGGTTCCGGCCGCATCGGGGCCGACGTCGTGCTCGAGGTCGACGCCGACGTGGTGGCGCATATCAACGGTGGCCCCACGGCGCTGCCGGACGACGAGATCCGTCGTATCTGCGAGGAAGGCACCCGCGCCCTGGAGATCGTCCACAACGGCAACCTGCGCACCGGCCTGTTCGTGCTCGGCATCGCCAAGGAACGGAGCGAGCTCGACCGGGTCATTCTCGGCACCGACGGCCCGGCCGGCTCGGGCGTGCAGCCGCTGGGCATCCTGCGCACCATTTGCCATCTGGCATCGCTGGGCGGCGTGCCCACGGAGGTGGTCTTCTGCTTTGCCACCGGCAACACGGCACGCGTGCGCAAGCTTGCCGATCGCGGCATCATCGAGGCAGGCCGCGCCGCCGACCTTGTCTTCATGGACCAGGCAGCCGGCGGTCTCGGCAAGGATTTTCTGGAAAGCCTGGCGCTCGGCAACCTGCCCGGCATCGGCATGATCATGATCGACGGGGAAGTGCGTACCGCGCGCAGCCGCAACACACCGCCGGCCATCCGCGTGCCCGAGGTCGTCGCGGCCTGATCGGAGGAAAGCCAAAAAAAGCGGCTCACGGGCCGCTTTTTTCGCCGGCGGGACAGCCCGTGGCTTTGCGAAGGTATCGCCCGCTGCCGGGCCTTAGATCAGTCCATCCTTGCCGACGATCTGTTCCTTGGTCAGCCCGCCGACGCGCGGGTGCGGCCTGCCCGAATCGGTGACCGCGATCGCCACCACGATCTCGTCGTCGCGAGGCGCGTCCGGCACGCGCACTTCCATGCCGTCGAAATGGCTGCGCACCTTGGCCGCATCCTTGTGGCCGAGCGGTACATCCAGTGGAATGCCGAGGCCGCCCCGCTTCTTCGAGGACGGAATGAGCGCGGCACCCGTGCCAAGCACGTCCCGGAACGGCGCGCCGAGCTTCGGATGGAGGATCGCGGCGGCATGTTCCAGCTCGCCATTGGCGCCAACGGCGGCCGCCTTGCCGAAGCTTTCGACCTGGTCGCCGGGAATGCCGAGCGCCGCGACCGCACGCTTTGGAAGGATCTCGCCAAGCTCGGCCCCGATGTCGCTCAGCGCGGACAGATCGTCCACGTAGCGGCCGGCGAATGGATTGCGAATGACCGCGACTGCAGCTGCGCGGCGCGTCGGGGGATCGACCGGCCGGCCGCCTTCCTCGCGTGTTTCTTCCACGATGGTTATGATGCGGCGGATTTCAACGCTCATCTCAGCCCGTCCTCTCCCTTGATGTCCTTCGCCTCCAGCCCGCCGGCGCGGGCATGGACGCGGGGGCCCGTCGTCATGGCCAGCACCAGCACGATCTCGTTGGCGCGCGGCGCGTCGTTGATGCCCACCTCGATGGCGTCGAAGTGGCTGCGCACGTACGAAGCGTTTATGTGCGTGACCGGGATGTCGATGCGCGCGCCGGGCCCGCCGACCTTCTTGGTCGACGGCACGATCGCCTTGGCGC
>NZ_RZTO01000060.1:0-13975 GCF_003997225.1 Mesorhizobium sp. M2C.T.Ca.TU.002.02.1.1 | reverse complement strand
CTGCAGAAGGCGAGCGCGGCCTATCCGAACCAGCGCTTCGTCTTCATCGACGGCGTCCTCGACAGCGACAAGATGATCTATGCCAACTTTGCCGAGGAACAGGGCTCCTTCATCGCCGGCGCGCTCGCCGGCATGATCGAGAACAAGGGCAGCGCCTTCGACAAGATCGGCGACGGCAAGGCCATCGGCTTCGTCGGCGGCCGCGACATCCCGGTTATCCGCAACTTCCTCGGCGGCTATGAGCAGGGCTCTAAATATGCCGCCCCCGACATCACCGTGAAACCTGTCTTCGCCGGCACTTTCGACGACCCGGCCAAGGGCAGCGAGCTGACCCAGGCGCTCTACAATGAAGGCGCCGACATCGTTTACAACGTCGCCGGCCCGACGGGAGAGGGCGTCATGCAGGCCAGCGCCGCTGCCGACAAGTATTCGATCGGCGTCGATATCGACATGTGCTCCACGGCGCCCGGCAATGTGCTCGGCTCGATGCTCAAGCGCGGCGACATCGCGGTCTACAGCCTGATCAAGGACGAGGTCGAAGGCCACAAGGTCACGCCAGGCACCCGCACCTTCGATCTCGCCTCGGGCGGTGTCGAGCTGAAGGTCTGCGACGACATCGCGCCGAAGATCCCCGAAGAGGTCAAGGCCAAGCTCGACGAGATCAAGAAGGGCATCGTCGACGGCTCGATCAAGGTCGCCAAGGCAAAGTAGGCTTCGCGCCGTCCCGGAGCCTCCGGGACTTTCATCCTGCCTCGTGCGGGCCGGTTGGCCCGCACGCTCAACCTTGGAGCCGTGAAGCTTCCGTGTCCGACGCGTCGCCATCTCCGGCACCTGTCAAGCCCGCCGCCGCCGAGATGGCCGTCGAGCTGATCGGCGTTACGAAACGCTTCGGTGCCTTCGCCGCCAACGACGACGTTTCCATCGCCGTGCGTCGTGGCCAGATACACGCCATCATCGGGGAGAACGGCGCCGGCAAGACAACCTTGATGAATGTCCTGTTCGGTCTGTTGCAGCCCGACGAGGGCGGGATCCGCATCGAGGGAAAGGATATCGTGATGGCCGATCCGGCCGCGGCCATCGCGGCGGGCCTCGGCATGGTGCATCAGCACTTCAAGCTGGTGCCCTCGCTTTCCGTCGCCGAGAACGTGTTCCTCGGCATGGAGATCCGTCGCAACGGGCTGATCGACCACGCCGCGCAGATCGAAAAGACGCGCGAGCTTTCCGAACGGTTCGGACTGAGGGTCGAGCCGACCGAGCGCGTCTCGCTGCTGTCGGTGGGCATCGAGCAGCGCATCGAGATCCTCAAGGTACTGGCGCGCGGTGCGCGCATCATCATCCTGGATGAGCCGACGGCTGTGCTGACCCCGCAAGAGAGCCGTGAGCTGTTCCAGACCCTGCGCGGCTTCGTAGCCGGCGGCATGACGGTCATCTTCATTTCCCACCACCTCGAGGAGGTGATGGAGGTTTCCGACACCGTCACGGTGCTGCGCAACGGCAAGCATGTGGCGACGCGACCGACGGCCGAGCTGACCAAGGCCGATCTCGTTCGCATGATGGTCGGACGCGACGTCAGCTTCGCGCGCCGCCGCCGCGAACGGACAGCGGGCAGCGTCGTGCTCGAGGTGAGGAGCCTGTGGGCCCGCGACGACCGTCGCCTGCCGGCGCTGCGCGACGCCAGCTTCACCGTGCGCGCCGGCGAGATCGTCGGCATCGCCGGCGTGGCCGGCAACGGCCAGACCGAGCTCGCCGAGGTGCTCACCGGCCTGCGTCCCGCCAGCCACGGCTCAGCCGTTCTCAAGGGCCGCGACCTGACCACGCAGTCGCCGGCGCAGATCCGCGAGGCCGGACTGGCCCATGTTCCGGGCGACCGCATGGTGCGCGGCGTCGATGGCGGCGCCTCGATCTCGGCGAACCTCCTGATGGGGCGCCAGACCAGGGCGCCGTGGTCGCGCAACGGCATTCTCGACTGGCAGGTGGCCGCCAGCCAGGCCGCGGACATGATCAAGCGCTTCGATATCCGCGCGCGCGGCCCCCAGGATACCGTCAAGCGGTTGTCGGGCGGCAACATCCAGAAGGTCGTCCTGGCGCGGGAATTCACGAACGACGCGGACTTCCTGCTCATCGACCAGCCGACGCGAGGCGTCGACATCGGCGCCCAGGAATCCATCCACGACGAGATCATGCGCCAGCGTGCAGCCGGCCGCGCCGTTCTCGTCATATCGGTACAGCTCGATGAGCTTCTCACGCTCGCCGACCGCATCCTGGTCATGTTCAACGGCCGGATCATGGGCGAGGTCGACGGCGACGGAGCCGACAGTGAAAGGATCGGCATGATGATGGCAGGTGTCGAGGCCGGCGCAGCAACAGGTGGCGCGGTCCGATGAGCGACAGGTTGCGCGCCGTCTACGGGCAGTTGCTTGCTGTCCTCTTTGCGCTCGTCATTGGCGCCATCATCATCTTGATGGTCGACGAGAGCCCGGTAAAGGTCTTCATGACGCTGCTGCGGGGCGCTTTCGGCGACCAGGCCAAGATCGCCGGCACTCTGCTGCAGACCACGCCCATCCTGATCTGCGGCGTTGCCGCCTGCATCGGCCTGCGCGGTGGCATGTTCAATGTCGGCATCGAGGGCCAGCTGTTCCTCGGCGGTTTCGCAGCGGCATGGGTTGGCTTCGCCCTGCCGCTGCCGGCCGGCATTCACATGCTGGTCGGGCTGGCCGTGGCGACGCTCGCCGGCGCCGCCTGGGTAGCCATTCCGGCGTTCTTCCGTGCGCGCTACAACACCAACGAGGTGGTCTCCACCATCCTGTCGAATTACGTCGCGGTGCTGCTGACGTCCTATTTCACCATCTTCCTGTTCAAGAGGCCGGGCGGCTGGTCGGAGACGCCACCTATCCTGCCGACGGCCTATCTGCCCGAGCTCTTTTCCTTTTCGCGCCTCAACTGGGGCCTTGTCATCGGACTGGTGCTGGCGCTCGCCGTCGCGTGGTTCTTCCGTTATACGAGCAAGGGCTATTCGATCTCGATGGTCGGCTCGGCGCCGAAATTCGCCGAATATGGCGGTGTCAACGTCAAACGGCAGGGCTTCCTGGTCCTGCTGGTCTCCGGTGCGGTCGGCGGGCTGGCCGGCGGCGTCGAGACGCTAGGCGTGCATCACCGCTTCATGGAAGGCTTCGCGCCCGGCTTCGGCTTCGACGGGCTCATCGCCGCGCTGCTCGCCAACGGCTCACCGATCGGCACGATCGTCACCGCGCTGTTCTTCGGCGCGCTGCGCAGCGGCTCGCTGCTCCTGGAGGTCGAGACCACGGCCTCGCGCGAGATCATCACGGTCATCCAGGCCCTCATCATCCTCAGCGTTTCCGCGCAGGTGCTGATGAAGCGCCGCGGCGACAGCACGGCGGGAGAGCGTCGATGGAAGTTCTAGACAAACTCCTCAACGTCGCGCTCCTGGTCGCGACGCTCAGGACCACCGCGCCGATCCTGCTGGTCGGCCTCGGCGGCTCGTTCACCACCAAGGCAGGCATCTTCAACATCGGCCTCGAAGGCCAGATGCTCGTAGGCGCCTTCTTCGCCGTGCTTGGCTCCATCTGGTCCGGCTCGGCCTTTGTCGGCGTGCTGTGCGGCGTTGCCGCCGCGCTTGTCTTCGCGCTCGTCTTCGCGCTCCTTGTCGTGACTTTCCGCGCCAACGAGGTGGTGGTCGGCCTGGCGCTCAACATCCTCGCCGGCGGCATGACCATATCGTTGATGAAGGCGGTTTTCGGCACGCGCGGATCCATCGTCGGCCATGGCATCGTCGGCCTGCCGAAGGTTCAAATCCCATGGGCTCGCGAATTGCTTGGGTCCTGGGCGCCGCTGGTCTCGGGTTACACGCCGCTGGTCTATGTGGCCTTTTTCGCCGTGCCGCTGCTCGTGCTGTTCTACAGGCGCACCAGGCTCGGCCTCTACATCCGCGTCGTCGGCGAAAAACCCGAGGCAGCCGAGGCGCTCGGTATCTCCATCGCCCGGATCCGCTATGTCGCCTCGCTGCTGTGCGGTCTTTTCGCCGGGCTCGCCGGGGCGCATCTGTCGCTCGGCTACATCACCATGTTCACCGAGAACATGTCGTCGGGGCGCGGCTTCATGGCCGTCGCGATCCTGATCTTCTCCAACGGCGATCCGCTCAGGGTGCTGGGCGGCTGCCTGCTGTTCGGCTTCGCCGATGCCTTCTCGCTCAGGCTGCAGACCTTCGGCTTTCCGTCATATCTGATCCTGGCAGTACCCTACGCGGTGGCGCTGGTGGCGCTGTTCGCGCTCTCCTATCGCAGCAGGCCCCGCATCATCCGCGAGACGCTCGAGAGCATGCGCAAGCTGCTTTCCGTCGAACCCGGCCGGGCCGACGCCGACAACACTCCCTCAACGTAAGGACCCCATACGCATATGGAACGCATAATCCTCGACGTGGATTCAGCGGGCGACGACATCCTCGCCGTGCTGTTTGCCGCAGCCAGTCCATACGTGAAGCTGGAGGCGGTCACGACCGTCACCGGCGCGGCCGGGCCCATCGAGCAGGTGACCAATGTCGTGCTCAACACGCTTTCGCTGGCCGGGCGCGACGACATCCCAGTCCATGCCGGCGCCTGGCGGCCGATCGTCGGCCACGCCAAGGCCGACATGGAAGCTCCGGTTCATTTCGAGAAGCGGCTGACAGCCCGCTTCGGCGACCGGCTGAAGAAGTTTAATCCGCCGGCGCCCGCTCCGGCGCGCAAGGCGACGCCGGGCCATGCGGTGGATTTCATCATCGACACGGTGATGTCCAATCCCGGCGAGATCACGCTGGTCACCACAGGGCCGCTCACCAACGCCGCCATGGCCTTGCTGCAGGAGCCGCGGCTTGCCGGCGCGCTCAAGCGCCTGCTGGTGCTGGGCGGCACCTTCCAGACGCCCGGCAACATGACGCCGGTCACCGAATACAACATCTGGGCCGATCCCGAAGCCTCGCGCATCGTGCTGAACGCCGAGGTCGACAAGATCCTCGTGCCGCTCGACATTTGCGAGGACAACCGCGTCGCGGCCTCCATGCTGACGCGCGACGACATCGCCGACATGCAGGCGGTGGCGAAGGACAATCCGGTGGTCGACATGATCGCCGACGTGTTCCCCATCTATGTGGACATCTGGCGCGAATTCTTCGGGCTCGTCGGGTTCCCGCTGGATGACGTGATCACCGTGGCGCTGGCTTTCGATCCCGGCCTTGCCACGCTCACCGAACCGCTGTTCGTGGACGTGCTGACCGACGGCCATGTGGCGCGCGGCCAGACGGTTGCCTATCGCGGTTTCCAGATCCTGCCTGGCGGCGGACCGAAGACCACCCGCATCGGCACCGACCTCGACGGCCGCCGCTTCCTCAAGATCTTCAAAGACACCCTTGCCCGCTACGAGCGGACGGCATGACGAGCCAGACCATGACCCCTACGCCTATCCTCTTCGATTGCGATCCCGGCCATGACGATGCCATCGCGCTTGTCATGGCGCATCGCTCGCCGGCCGTCGAACTGCTCGGCGTCACCACCACCTGTGGCAACGCCGAGATCGAAAAGACCACCGCCAATGCGCTGCGAATCCTCGAATATATCGGCGCCGGCGCTGTTCCGGTGGCCGCCGGCTGCCACCGGCCGTTGGCGCGCCCGCTGGTGCTGGGCACCGCCGACGGCCCAAGCGGCCTGGAGGGCTCGCCCTACCTGCCGCAGGCGACCATCAGGCCGGTGAAGCAGCATGCCGTGGACTTCCTGGCAGAGAAGCTGCTGTCGCGCGCCGAGCCGACCGTGGTCGTGGCCACGGGGCCGCTTTGCAACATCGGCCTGCTGCTGCTGAAACATCCGCATGTCCTGCCCAAGATCAAGCAGCTGATCTGGATGGGTGGCGTGTTCTATCGCAAGAGCGAGATCATCACGCCGACCGAGTTCAACGCCTTCTGCGATCCGGAGGCGCTGCGGATCGTGCTCGATTCCGGCGTGCCGATCACCATGGTCGGCCTCGACGTCACCATGCAGGTGCTGGTCGAGAAACCGCAATATGCCGAGCTCGCCAAGATCGATACGCCGCTGGGCAAGCTGGTGAACGACTGGCTGCTGTTTTACGAGAAGCTCCACCGCAATTCGATGGGCGTGGGCGGCGCCATGCATGATCCGCTGGCGCTGGCGCTGGTGATCGACCCCACGCTCGTCAGGACGCGGCCGGCGCATATCGGCGTCGATCTCGGCGGCAGCTACACTTTTGGCGCCACCGTCGCCGACTTCTGGGGCGAGCGTGGCCTCAAGGACAACGCCATGATCGCCAACGAGGTGGATGCCGATCGTTTCTTCGAGCTGATGTTCGACCTGCTGAGGGGCTGAATTCGGCCGTATCAGAGCAATTCCGGGAAAGCGTCTTCCGCCCGGAGTTGCTCCAACCTGCGGTTCCGCTCTGAAGCGCGTCGCGATCCTTCAGCTTCGTTCGACGCGCTTCAGGCTTTCGATTCAAGCATACCGTTATCCAGACATGCTTTGGCATCGGCCGCCGGCCGGCACCGCCAGCATTTTCGGGGTCACGCCCTTGGCGGCATCGCCTTGATGATGGCGACGGCGAGCTCAAGATCGTCCAGGCCGCCCTGCAGCGTGCTCCTCGGCGCAGTGCCGTTCTCGACGCAGTCGAGGAAATGCACCCACTGCCGGCGGAACGACGTATCCGGCACGGCATCGAGCACGCATTCACGCGTGACCCCTTCGCCGCCCGCCTCCTTGACCCGGACGGTGGCGCAGGTGTTGCGCACATAGGGGTTCTTGAAGTCGATGCGGACTTCGTCACGCTCGCCATGCACGAGGATCCATTCGTCCCACCATTCATATTGGGCGCCGAAGGCGATCTCGACCTTGACCGGGATGTCGTCGCCGACCCGCGCCACGGACAGAAGGTGCGACGGGCCGATGGCAGCCGCATAGTCCACGCGCGTGGCAACGCCGAAGGCGCCGCGCAGGACCGAGAGGTTGTGGCTGCCCAGCATCAGCAGCGTGAGATAGAGGTCGCGATAGCCGGCATGGTCCGGACCGAGCGCGACCTCAATGGAGGCATTCGCGGCGTCACGGGACTGCTGAAGAAGCGCCTGGTCCACGTCATCGCCGCGCACCTGCGTGTAGAGTTGCTGGTAGCGGTCGAAGCGGCCGGCGAGGTTGTGCAACTGAATGGTCTTGGGGCGGCCGATCCTGGCGATCTGCTCCAGTCCGAGCCGGTAGCCCGTGTCGTGGAGTTTCATGTAGCCGACCATGCCGACGAGCCCGCTGGCTTCGAGCCTTCCGACCAGCGGCCTCGCTTCCTGCGGCGTGAAGCCAAGCGGCTTCTCGACGATGAAATGCTTGCCGGCAGCGATCGCCGCGTCGACGATCGAGGCATGCTCATAGGTGCAGATGACGACGGCGTCGACGCCGGCATCGGCGAGCAACTGCCGATGGTCGGTGTAGCGGGCGGCGACCCCGTATTCGTCGCCCAGCCGGTCCACCACTTTGCGGGAGAGGTCGCACAGGGCCGCGATGTGAAGCCCGGGCAATTCCTTGAGGATCGGCAGATGCATGATCTGCGCGATCTCCCCGCAGCCGATGACGCCGACGCCGATGCTCTTCTTGGTCATGTCAAGCCTTCACAGCGCCGGCGGTCAGGCCGGCCACAAACTGCCGCTGCATCAGCGTGAAGAGGATGATCACCGGCAGTGTCGTGATCATCAGCGCCGCGAAATAGAGGTTCCAGAGCGAGTCGTATTGCTGGAAGAAGCTGACGAGGCCGAGCGGGATGGTCTGCACCGCCGGATCCCGCAGGAGCAGGAAGGCGAGGAAGAAATCGTTCCAGATCTCGATGAAGGCGAAGATCGTCACCAGCGCAATGCCGGGCCTGATCAGCGGCAGCATGATGAGCAGAAGTATGTCGAGGCGGTTGGCGCCGTCCATGCGCGCGGCATCCTCCAGTTCGACCGGAAGCGTCAGCAGAAAGCCTCGCAGGATGAAGACCGAAAGCGGCATGACCGACGCCGCGTAGATCAGGGCGACGCCGAGGCGGCTGTTGATGAGGCCGAGGTCGCTGGCGACGGTGAACAGGGGGATCGTCATCACCTGTGGCGGCACCAGCATGGAGGCGACGATCAGTGCCAGCAGCGCGTTGCGGCCGGGAAAGCGAAGGCGCGTTATGGCGTAGGCGCAAGGCGTGGCGACCAGCACGACCAACGCCAGCGCCGATGCCGTCACCACCACGCTGTTGAGGATGCGTGAGTCCATGCCTGCCGTCTTCCAGGCCTGGACGTAGTTTTCGAAATGCAGGCTGAGCGGCGGTCCCCAGATGTTGTTGAGCATTTCGGACTTGCTCTTGAGCGAGCCGAACAGCACCCAAAGCAGCGGGTAGATCGTCTGCATCACCACGAGGACGAGAACCGCATAGGTGGAGAGCGATTCGACGAGCCGGCGCGTTGGTGAGATCCCCCTTGCCATCAGATTTCCAGCCTCGTCTTGCGCATCAGCGCGAGCAGGCCGACGCTGAGCAGGCCGACGATCAGGAACAGCGCATAACCCATGGCCGAGGCGTAGCCCATCGCCCCGTCCTGGAAAGCGCGCTTCATCATCAGCGTCATGACGACCTCGGTGGCATGGTTGGGGCCGCCCTGCGTCAGCACGTAGACGATGTCGAAGTTGCGCACGAAGGCTCCCGACAGCCCCAGTATGGTGTTGATGAAGATCACCGGCAGCATCAGCGGCAGAGTGATGTGAAGGAACCGGCGGAACGGTCCGGCGCCGTCTATCTCGGCCGCGTCGTAGAGCTCGGACGGCAGTGCCTGCAGCCCCGCGAGATAGATGACGGCATGGAAGCCCAGCCATTTCCATATGTCGACGGCGATCACCGCATAGAGGGCGATGCTGGCATCGCCCAGCCAGCGCTGCTTCAGGAACGAAAGCCGACGGAATCGAGGAAGGCGTTCAGCAGGCCGAAGACGGGATTGTAGATCCAAGACCACAACAGGCCGGCGGCGACGAAGGACATCGTGACAGGCACGAACACGGCGCCGCGAAAGAAGGCGCGCCCGATCGTCGCCCGGTCAAGCAACATGGCCAGGCCGAGGCCCAGCGCGTTCTTCAGCACAAGGATGGCGGCCACGAAGATCAGGTTGTTGCCGAGCGCAGCGAGGAAGAGGGGATCGCCGGCGAGGCGGATGTAGTTGCCGAAGCCGACGAAGACCGGCTGCGAGAAGCCGTCCCATTTGGTCAGGCTGAGCCAGAAGCCGCGGGTGAACGGCCAGACGAAGAATACGGCGAACAGGCAAAGCGCCGGCAGCACCATCACCAGCGCCGGCAGGCCGTCGCCGTTGAGGAAACGCTTCATGCGGCCGGGTGCGGAGCGCATCGCCGTCCGCCTTGTCAGTGCTTGCCGGGCGTCAGTTCCAGGCCAAGCGTCCCGCGCAGATAGGCGATGCTTTCGATGGCGCTCTGCTCGGCGGTCTTCTTCGAGGCGTCGAGCTCCACGATCGCAAGTCCGTCATAGGCGGCGTCCAGCAGGACGTCGACCAGCGCGGGAAGGTCCACCACGCCGGCGCCAAGTTCGCAGAACGCGGCGTAGCGGTCGTAGCCCTGCAGGGCAGGGTCGACGTGGGTGTCCTTGAAATGCATGTAGCGGACGGCCGAGATGTAGGTGCGCACGGCATCCACCGGATCGGAATTCGTTTGCGCCAGATGGGCCGGGTCGATGCAGAGGCCGGCATGGGCGGTGTCGAGCTCGTCCATCATGCGGTCGAGCTGGTCGCGCCGCTCGATGAAAGTGTCGAGATGCGGATGATAAACGGTGGCTATGCCGAGGTCGTTGGTGCGGCGGCCGATGTCTTCCAGCGCGCGGCAGAAATCCTTGTAATCCTGGGCGTCGTGCTTGTTGCCCGATGCCTCGGAAGGGCCGCCGCCCAGGACGAGAACGGGCGAGCCGAAACCCTTTAGCAGCCTTGCCAGCGAAACGAGCACGTCGCGCTCGACCGGCCACAGCACCGGATTGGTGAACGTGGCGTTGACGTAGAGCGAGGAAAGTCTGATGCCGAGCTCGCTCTGCGCCTCCGACAGGATCGCGTAGCGGCGCAAGATGTCGGTATCGGTCGTCACGCCCATCGGGCCCTGATGGCCCAATTGCATGTATTTGCGGGCGAATTGGTCCGACAGGCTGGTGAACGCCAGGATTTCAAACCAGCCGAACCCTTGGCCGGTCAGGAATTCAAGCGCCGGCCGCAGGGGTTGGCCCGTGAGGTCCCAACTGTTCAGGTGATAGCCAATGGAAAAGCGTTGGCGGGAAGCGCGTGGCGTGGCCATGTCATGTCCGATCGTTCGAGAGGATCTTGCGACGGCGGCCCTGGCGGCCGCCGTCGCGCGTCTTGGGAGGACGCATCATTCCTTGGGCGGCCAGTTTCCGTCGGCCACCATCCCGTCATAGACCTTCTGCACGGAATCGGCGGCTGCCTGCGGCGTAAGCTGGCCTCCGACCACTCCGGCAATCGCCGAAGCGGTGGCATTCGCCACTTCGGACGGCCAAATCCAGTCGAGGAACTTGATCGTGTTCGGGAAGGCGCTGGCGCGAAGGTCCTTGGCGTAGGCGTCCTCGGCCACCGGCACGCCCTTGATGGAGGCAGCAATGGGCTGCTCGGGCGCCAGGTAAAGCGTGGCGATCTCGGGCTGCGTCAGGTACGAGATGAAGGCGAGCGCCGGCGCGACTTTCTCTTCGGGAATGCTCGATGACAGGCAGATGCCGTTGTCGGCGCCCCCACCGTGCTTGGGTTCACCCGTCGCGCCAGGCATCTTGGGGAAAGCGAAGACTCCCCAATGGAAGTTCTTCACGCTTTCCTGCAGCGAGGGCACCTCCCAGGTGCCACCGTAATACATGGCGCTCTTGCCGCTGGCGAAGGCGGCGCGCATCCCGTCCTGGTCGACCGACAATGAGTCCGCCGACAGGATGCCGTCGTCCACCCATTGCTTGATGAGGTTGAACGCCTCGACGTCGGCTGCGTCGTTGAACTTGGTCTTGCCTTCCAGGTTGGTCTGCGTCTTGGCGATCGCATCGCCGGACGACTGGGAGAAGGCTTCGAAGAACCACATTGGCCACATCGGGGTGTTCGACCCCTGGTGCAGCAGGGGGATGACGCCCGCCTGCTTGAGTTTCGGAACGGCCGCCTTGAGGTCGTCATAGGTCGGTGGAACCGGGATATCGAGCTTCTTGAACAGCTCGACATTGTAGAAGACGGCCGAGGTGGACATGGTCGTGATCGGCACGCCGTAGACCTTGCCGCTGATGGTGAAGGCGCCGAGCGCCGCGGCGTCGATCCTGTCCGCGAATGGCTTGATCTCGTCGGTGATCGGGCGCAGCAGGCCGCGGCGCACATAGGCGCCGTTGGTCCAGAAGGCCGGGCATGCGATCAGGTCGATTTCCTGGTTGGCGAGCTTTGCGGTCATCAGCCGCTGCAGGGAGTTGGCCTGCGGCCCCTGAGCGTCCCAGTCGATGGCGGACACTTCGGGGTGTTTGGCGAGAAAGCCCTTGAAGACCTCGTCCTGAATCTTCTTCTGCTCGTCCGGCGTCTGCCGCGGCGCCAGCTGGTCCAGCGAAGAGCCGCCGAACACTTTCAGGGTTATTCCTTCCGCTGTCGCCGCCGTTGCCGACAAGGTCGCCGCCACCGCGCATGCGGCCATTCCGAGCCAGGATTTTCTAGAAACTGCGCACCTCATTGTCTTCCCCTTTTTTTGACTTGATCGCGCTGCCCATCCGTTCGGTTTGGCCGATCGTTGATGGTCAAATGATTGAGTACCAACAATCGGTGCCTGTCAAGACTGCAGGAAGCCGGCCAGTTCGACCCGATATGTTGCTCGGTCCTGGTTCCGCGGGACCTGCCGCAGACCACCTTGCCCACCGGGGCGGCGACAATCGGCCCGATCGCCAATGTCTGCGCGGCGGTCAGTCTTTCGCCCAGCATGAGCAGACCGACCAGGACACCGGTGGCGGGTTCGAGGCTCGTCAGCGCGCCGGGTGAGCCAGCAGGTCGCGCGAGGCAATCGCCGCTATGAAGGACAGCTAAAGGGCGTCGCGATCTTTCAGATTCGCTCCATGCGCTTTAGGTTTTTGATTTTACGCATGTCTTCATCCCGAAACCGGTTCCCACTTTCGGGAGACATGCTTTAGCCCAACTTCATGCGGCGCTTGGCAAGGGCGTTGTTGCTGGAACTTCCGAAGCTGCGGAAGCGATGCGAGACTTGATCGACGCCGTTACCGTTTTCGAATCCGTCGAGGCTCGGCGGAATTCAGGTGGAAATCGCAGGACGTCTCACCGCACTCTTCGGTGAGAACAGTTTTCTCAACGGCGCAAAGGAGTGTGGGGAAAGATGGTAGCGGGAGAGGGACTTGAACCCCCGACCCCAGGATTATGATTCCCGTGCTCTAACCAACTGAGCTACCCCGCCAGGGTGGCAAATGGCCCGGAAAACCGTCCTGAATGGACGGGCGTCGCGAGGCGTTCGCCAAGGTCGCGCGGATATAAGGTTGCGAGGGTGAGCCTGTCAAGCTTGTATAAGGCCGACATGCCGGCATAATCCGGCCGCCATAATCTCATCCCAGAAAAGCTTTGCCGGACAGACACTCAGCTGATCTCCCGGGGTTGAGTTCGGCGGGGCACGTCGCTATGTCTCGGCCATGAAATTCTAGAGTTTGAACGAATGAAGCCGCGCATCGCCGTCCTCGGTTGCGGATACTGGGGCAGCAACCATATCCGCACCCTCAAGGCGCTTGGCGCGCTCTATGCCGTTTCCGACGTCAACCGCGCCCGCGCCGAAGGTTTCGCCAGCGAGCAGGATTGCCTGGCGATCGAGCCGGACAGGCTGTTCGAGCGCAACGACATCGACGCCATCGTCATGGCGCTGCCGCCGCAATTCCATGCCGACACCGCGGTGCGCGCGGTCGAAAGCGGCAAGGACGTGCTGGTGGAAAAGCCGATCGCGCTGACCGTCGCCGATGCCGAGCGCGCGGTGAAGGCGGCAAAGGACAATAGCCGCATCTTCATGGTCGGCCATGTGCTGCGCTTCCATCCCGCTTTCGAGACGCTGAAGGCGCTGATCGACAATGGCGAGCTCGGCGAGGTGCGCTACATCCATTCGCACCGGCTCGGCCTTGGCAAGTTCCATACCGAAAACGATGCGCTCTGGGACCTGGCACCGCACGATTTGTCGATGATCCTCGCCATCACCGGCACCGAGCCGATCGAGGTGAGGGGCGAGGGGGCGGCGCTCCTCGACAATCTCAGCGACTTCGCGCATCTGCACATGCGTTTCCCGAACGGCCTGCGCAGCCATCTCTTCGCCTCGCGCCTCAATCCCTATCGCGAGCGGCGCCTGACGGTGGTCGGCACCAAGGCGATGGCGGTGTTCGACGACGTCGAGCCCTGGGAGCGCAAGCTTGCCGTCTACCGCCACGCGGTGTGGCAGGACAGCGGCCAGTGGGCCTTCACCGCCAACGAGCCTTCCTATGTGGCCGTCGGCGAGGGCATGCCGCTGACGCGCGAGCTTGCCCATTTCATGCAATGCATCGAGACGCGCGCCGAGCCCCGCACCGACGGCGAGGAAGCGATCCGGGTGCTGCGCATCCTGACCGCCGGCACGGTGATCCACACCGGTTCGTGAACCTGTCCGAACCCGCGGCGATGACCCCGAAAAGCCGGGCCTACGGACGTTAATTTTACTCGGCGGGAATCTGCGCCGGCCTGGCGGCCAGCCTGGACAGCATGGCCTCGGCCTCCGCGCCGCGCTCGGAACGCTCGATGAAACCGCCGCCGAACACCCGTGCGTCGTTGCCGTCGTCGGAATAGAGCACGCAGGCCTGCCCTGGCGCGATGCCTGACTCGCCGTCGGCCAACTCGACGGAAGTCACGCCGTCGCGGTGATGCAGCACGGCCGGACGCGGCGGCCTGGTCGAGCGG
>NZ_RZTO01000609.1:0-3833 GCF_003997225.1 Mesorhizobium sp. M2C.T.Ca.TU.002.02.1.1 | reverse complement strand
AGCGGTTTCTGTCCGGAATTGCGTCAAACAAAGAGATAGCGGCAGGCCCGTGATTGGACCGTCGGCGCTTCTATCGCGAATGATCGTGGTCTTGAAGAGGCGAATGCGAGCAGCTTTTGCGCAGTCGCCAAGGCTCATATCCCTCGCTTGCCGAAGCCGGCGGGGCGCGGCCTGCCGAAAGGCTGCGGCGCGGACGGAATGCGTCCGGATGAGACCGCGGCGCGCGGAGCGGCCGGCGCAGCGGCGCGGCCGGCGCGCGACGGCGCCGGCAGCGGGCCGTCGAAGTCGAAAACATCCGTCAGTTCGTCGATGTTGCTGCCAGCGACGGGTTTCGCCCAGAGAATCGTGCACCAGAGGCCGAATATCGAAAGCCCAAGCAGGTTCAGTCCGCCCGGGATGCTCTCGGGATCCTCGAATTTGACGACCAGCAGCACACCTGCCTGCAAAAGGGCGTAAACGGCGGAAAGGGCTATGTAGGCCCACAGGATCCAACGGCGCCCATTGGCGTCGCGGGTGCGGCGCGAGGCAAGGTTGCCGCGCAGCGCGACGAAGATGAGCGAGGCGATGAGGACGGCGCCCGCCATGCCCTGCCGCGCCGGACCAGGCCCTGAATTGATCAGCCCTTCGAAGCCGATCGTGCTGATAATGCAGACAACGATTGCCACGGTTTCGGCGACGGCGAGACCGAGAGAGTAAAGGAAAAAGCGCAGTCGACCAATATTGGACGCAAACATGTGCCACCCTCACTATTACAGCAAGGATGAGGCATAACCGAATAAAAATCGGTTACTTCAAATGCTCACAGCTTATCGATTTTAACTTTCCTGGTCTTTGGCACGACTTCGCGCGGCAGCGGGCAAACGTCTCGGATCGTCCCCGGGCGAGCCATCGCCCCGCGGCATGGCCGGCGAGAACCTGTCCAGCGATGAGATGATGCCGCGCAGCACCTTGAGCTCGGGCTCGGCAAAACCCGCGCGCGTCAGCACGGCGCGCAGATTGTCGACCATCTTCGGCTTCTTTTCCTCGGGGCGGAAATAACCGCGCGCTTCCAGGGCGTTCTCCAGATAGGCGAACAGGCTGTGCAGTTGCTCCTTGGTCGCCGGCGTCAGCTCCGGCCCGGAGAAATTGGTCTGGGTCTCGTCGGCGAGGCCTGACTTCATCCATTCATAGGACATCAAAAGCACCGCCTGGGCGATGTTGAGCGAGGAAAAGCCGGGATCGACCGGGAAGGTGACGACCTCGTCGGCGAGGGCGACCTCGTCATTATAGAGACCGAAGCGCTCGCGCCCGAACAGGATGCCGGTGCGCTGGCCCGCCTCGACACGTGCCCTGAGCGCCCTGCCCGCCTCCACAGGCCCTCGCACCGGCTTGAAGCCATCGCGCTCGCGCGCCGTCGTGGCGAAGACGAAGTTGAGATCGGCGACCGCCGAGGCCAGATCATCGAACACCTTCGTTGCGTCGATGACGTGGTCGGCGCGGCTGGCGGCCGCGCGCGCCTTCTCGCTCGGCCAGCCGTCGCGCGGATTGACAAGGCGCAGTTCCGACAGGCCGAAATTCGCCATCGCCCGCGCGACCATGCCGATGTTCTCGCCGAGCTGCGGCTCGACCAGGATGATCGCGGGACCGGCGGAAGCGGTCTTGGTTGTGTCTTCGATGCTTGGCATGGCTATGGGTAACCGGGGTTTGCGGCGTTTCGGCGTCCCCTGCCACATCCGCACCGGAAAATGAAGCATTCACAACAGCGGCACCCGTCCGCCCTGGCACGGATCGCGGTTTGCACGGCGAAAAAGCCTTTGATATACGCACCGCATCCCCGGCCGAAACCATGCGGGCAAGGCCGTTCAGATCCCCCAGCAACGAGGCATTCTTTCCATGGCGAAGATCAAGGTGGCGAACCCGGTCGTCGAGCTCGACGGCGACGAGATGACCCGCATCATCTGGCAGTTCATCAAGGACAAGCTGATCCACCCCTATCTCGACCTGAAGCTTGAATATTACGACCTCGGCATCGAGCACCGCGACGCCACCAACGACCAGGTGACGATCGACTCGGCCAACGCCATCAAGAAATGGGGCGTCGGCGTGAAATGCGCGACGATCACCCCCGACGAGGCGCGCGTCGAGGAATTCAAGCTGAAGAAGATGTGGAAGTCGCCCAACGGTACCATCCGCAACATCCTCGGCGGCACCATCTTCCGCGAGCCGATCATCATGAAGAACGTGCCGCGCCTCGTGCCGGGCTGGACCAAGCCGATCGTCGTCGGCCGCCACGCCTTCGGCGACCAGTATCGCGCCACCGACTTCCGCTTCCCCGGCAAGGGCAAGCTGACGATCAAGTTCGTTGGCGAGGACGGCCAGGTGATCGAGCACGACGTCTATGACGCGCCGGGCGCCGGCGTCGCCATGGCCATGTACAATCTCGACGAGTCGATCCGCGAGTTCGCCCGCGCCTCGCTGAACTACGGCCTGCTGCGCAATTTCCCGGTCTATCTGTCGACCAAGAACACCATCCTCAAGGCCTATGACGGCCGCTTCAAGGATATCTTCCAGGAGGTCTACGAGAAGGAATTCGAGGCCGAATTCAAGGCGCGGAAACTCTGGTACGAGCACCGCCTGATCGACGACATGGTCGCTTCCAGCCTGAAATGGTCCGGCGGCTATGTCTGGGCCTGCAAGAACTATGACGGCGACGTGCAGTCGGACACCGTGGCCCAAGGCTTCGGCTCGCTCGGCCTGATGACCTCCGTGCTGATGACGCCGGACGGCAAGACGGTGGAAGCGGAAGCCGCGCACGGCACCGTCACCCGCCATTATCGCCAGCACCAGAAGGGCGAGGAAACCTCGACCAACTCGATCGCCTCGATCTTCGCCTGGACGCGCGGCCTCGCCCACCGCGCCAAGCTCGACGACAATGCCGAGCTGAAGCGCTTCGCCGAGACGCTGGAGAAGGTCTGCATCCAGACCGTCGAGTCAGGCTTCATGACCAAGGACCTGTCGCTGCTGATCGGCCCCGACCAGCCCTGGCTCTCCACCACCGGCTTCCTCGACAAGATCGACGAGAATTTGCAGAAAGCCATGGGGTGAGGAGCGGTGCGCGAAGCGCATGAAAAGCCCCGAAATGGGCTTTTCAAGTGACGAACGCCCGGAGCCATGGCGGAGGGCCGGGCCGTGTGACAAAGTCCCTCAATGTCGAAGGCTCCGAAAGGAGCCTTCGTTTTCTGTACTTCGACGAGCGGAAGGGAGAGCTGATCGATGGCCAAGCCAACTCTCTACGGCGCGGACTACAGCGTTTATGTACGCATCGCGCGGATGGCGCTGGAGGAGAAGGGCGTCGGCTACGAGTTGGTCCCGCTCGACATCTTCGCCGCCGAGGGCATTCCGGCCTGGTATCTGGAGCTTCACCCGTTCGGCCGCATCCCTGCCCTCGAGCATGACGGTTTTCGTCTGTTCGAGACCGGTGCCATCACTCGCTATGTCGATGAAGCCTTCGACGGTCCGGCCCTGCAGCCGGCCGACGCGCGCGCCCGCGCCCGGATGAGCCAGATCGCCGGCATGCTCGACGCCTATGGTTATCGCGCCATGGTCTGGGACGTGGCGGTCGAGCGGCTGGAGAAGATGCCGCCGGACGAAGCGCTGATCGCCAGTGGGCTCCGCCGGGCTGAGACGGTGCTCAAGGTTCTGACATCGCTGAAGGTAAAAGGGCCTTGGCTGCTCGGCGAGCAACTGACGCTGGCCGACCTGCATGCGGCGCCGATCATCGCCTATTTCCTCAAGGTCGCGGAAGGGCGCGATCTGCTGGCGCGGTTTGCGGAAGTCCGGGATTGGTATGCGCG
>NZ_RZTO01000608.1:0-3841 GCF_003997225.1 Mesorhizobium sp. M2C.T.Ca.TU.002.02.1.1 | reverse complement strand
ATCGCGGCCTCGTCCGAAGCCGCCGCGATGTCGGCCATCAGCGAAGCTTCAAGGGTTTCAAGATTTCCAGCGGTGGCGTTCACGGCGAATTCTTTCTATCGGTGGCTGTCATCAGCGTGCGTCACGATTTTCGTTTCGCAGTACGATTCTTGTTGCAGCAGGCATAAGAAAAACCCGCGCCAGCCGTGCCAGCGCGGGTTCCCCAAATCAGTACTAAAAATGCTTGGGAAGCGCTGGCTTAGGCGACAGCGCTCTCAAAAGCATTCGGCGTGGTGTTCTTCAGGTATTCGAGCGCGACCTTGGCCTTGCCGACCAGCACGGCGAAAGCCTGCGGCTCGTGGATGGCCATGTCCGAAAGGACCTTGCGGTCGATCTCGATGCCGGCCTTGTTGAGGCCGTCGATGAAGCGGCCATAGGTCAGGCCATGCTCATGCACCGCCGCGTTGATGCGCTGGATCCACAGCGCGCGGAACGAGCGCTTGCGGTTCTTGCGGTCGCGGTAGGCATACTGCAGCGACTTCTCCACCGCCTGCTTGGCGATGCGGATGGTGTTCTTGCGGCGGCCGTAGAAGCCCTTGGCGGCTTTCAGGACCTTCTTGTGCTTGGCGTGGGCGGTGACGCCTCTCTTTACGCGTGCCATGTCATGATCTCCTTAAAACGCTGTCCAGACCGAATGCTCAGAGGCCGTTCGGCAGAAAATTCTTGATGACCTTCTTGCCGTCCGGTTCAGCCAGAACCATCGTGCCGCGGGCATCGCGAATGAACTTGTTGGAACGCTTGATCATGCCGTGGCGCTTGCCGGCGGCAGCCGACAGCACCTTGCCGGTGGCAGTAATCTTGAACCGCTTCTTGGCGGCCGACTTGGTCTTCATCTTGGGCATTTTGCTACTCCGTATTGGTGGCGCACCATCGCGCTTCTTTTTCGCTTCGGGCCGACCAAAGCCCGAAAAGCAAATGAAACCGCCACGGCATGCCCTGCCGGGCGGTTTTTGTTTCTTGCTCTGCGTATCGTGCTTTCCGTAAATCAAGGATGATTTCCGGGCCGATACGCGGAACGGCGGTCCTATAGATCAAAGACGGCCTATGTGCAACACCTCGCCGTGCGACGCGCTGTCCTCGCCGTGCACCGTTTCCTACGGCAGCGTGAACCACACCGGCAGCACCCCCGACTGCTGCATGCCATCGATCAGCTCGAAGGCCGGCAGCGCGACCAGGAACACCAGGCCGTCGAGCAGCGTGTTCAACAAGAGACGCGGCTTGAAGCTGCCGGTGTCGCCTTCCTGGTAGAGCCGGAGATTCGGGAAGAAGCGCGGCACTCGGGACAGGTAGGCCGCATAAGGCGCGCCTAGCACCTCCTTCAGATACCGCTCCTCGCGCAGGATGACGATGTGGAAGGCGCCGGCGCAGAGCAGCGAAAAAAGGATGATGCCACTGAACGAGCCGATCTGCGCGCCGACGCCGGCAGCCGCCACCGTCGAGAACAGATAGAGCGGGTTGCGGGTGATCGAATAAGGACCGCCGGTGACCACTTCGGCCGATTTGCGCCCGCCGATATAGAGCGTCGACCACAGCCGCCCGACAATGCCGAGGAAGATCAAGAGCACGCCGAACATCTCGATCGACTCGTGCATCGGCGTGTCCGGCGGAAAGGACGATTGACCGAACAGAAGCGCGGCAAACAGCACCACGATCAGCACGGCCAGCACGATCCGGCGCATATGCTGATAGCCGCCAAGACCTTCCGTCTGCTTGGCGGGCTGAGACTTCACTTCGTCGGTCATGACCAAACCCGATCGTTTGCTCGCGATCGGCAAAAGCCGATCGTCGATTTGCTCGCGATCGCAAAGCGATCGTCGAGGTGCTTGCGATCGGATGAAAAACAGGCGCCCCGCCGATCGTCGGGACGCCTTGCACCATGATTCTGGCGGGATTTAGCGCGGCGCCAGGACCATCATCATCTGGCGGCCTTCGAGCTTCGGCTCCGCCTCGACCTTGGCGATCGTCGACACTTCCTCACGCACCTTGTTCAGAAGCTGCATGCCGAGCTCCATATGCGCCATCTCGCGGCCGCGGAAGCGCAGCGTCAGCTTGACCTTGTCGCCTTCCTCGAAGAAGCGCCGCACGGCCTTCATCTTGGTCTCGTAGTCGTGGCTGTCGATGTTCGGGCGCATCTTGATCTCCTTGATCTCGATGACCTTCTGGTTCTTGCGCGCTTCGGCCGCCTTCTTCTGGTTGGCGTATTTCAGCTTGCCCAGATCGAGGATCTTGACGACGGGGGGCTGCGCGTTGGGCGATATCTCGACGAGATCGAGCCCGGCCTCTTCGGCCAGCAGCAGCGCTTCGTTGATGGAAACTTCGCCACGGTTCTGGCCGTCGGCGTCGATAAGCTGGACCCGGGGCACCCGGATGTCTCGGTTGGAGCGCGGCCCGTCCTTGGTGGGTGCCGCTGCTTTGAAAGGTCTGCGAATGGTCGTGGTCTCCTCGGCCGTTTCGTTCAGGGTTTCTTTAGACAAGAAATAGGTGGACGCGCCTATGTGGTGAGCGCGGGGCGTGAGTCAATAGCATAGTCGCGTCGGAAAATCACCTGCCGCCTGGCAATTGTCTGCACCAAGCAAAGAAACGCCGCGAGCACTTTTCGTTGAACCCCTGCCTGTGCCAAAAGACCGGCCGAAGGGACAAGCTCATGGCCGCCAGCGCTCCGGTTTTCATCGATGTGGACGGGTCGAATATCGCCGTCAGGCAGTCGCCTGGCGCGGCGCCCGGCGTGGTCTGGCTCGGCGGCTACAAATCCGACATGCTGGGCACGAAGGCCGAGACGCTTGCCGCCTGGGCCGCTCGCGAGCGTCATGCCTATCTGCGTCACGACTATTCCGGCCATGGCGAGTCGGGCGGCGCATTCGCCGACGGCACGATCTCCAGATGGCTGGCCGAGAGCCTTGCCGTCTTTCGCCGGTTCAGCAAGGGCAAGCAGATCCTGGTCGGCTCCTCGATGGGGGCGTGGATCGCGCTGCGCATGGTGCAGGAACTGCGCAAGGCGGGCGAAGACCGTGTGGCCGGCCTGGTGCTGCTCGCCCCGGCGCCGGATTTCACCGTCGAACTGATCGAACCGGTGCTGACCGACGCGCAGCGGCGTGATCTCAAGGAAAAAGGCTTCTTCACCGAGCCGTCGGACTATTCGGACGAACCCTATATCTACACGCGCGCGCTGATCGAGGACGGCCGCGCCAACCGGGTGATGACCGGGCCGATCGACACGCATTGTCCGGTGCACATCCTGCAGGGCCTTGCCGATCCGGATGTGCCGCCCGGCCATGCGCTGAAGCTGGCCGCGATGCTGCCCGCCGACGACGTGACGCTGTCGCTGATCCCGGACGGCGACCATCGCCTGTCCCGCCCCGAGGATCTCGAGATGCTCGAACGGGTCGTCGGCGACATGGTCAGGCGGGCCGCCTGAGCGATGCGCATCTCCATCCCGATATCCGCCTTCGTCGCGGCGATCGTCGGTTTCGGCGGCACGCTGGCTCTCGTCATCGCGGCCGCCAAGGCGGTCGGCGCCACGCAGATCGAGACCGCGAGCGGCGTCACCGCGATCTGCCTGGCCATGACGATCGAATGCCTGTGGCTGTCCTGGCGCACGAAGATGCCGGTCATCACCGCCTGGTCGACGCCTGGCCTGGCGCTGATCGCGGCCTCCAGCGGCTTCACGATGCCGCAGGCCGTCGGCGCCTTCATAGTCACCGGCGTCCTTCTGGTCGCCACCGGCCTGTTCAAGCCATTGACCAGGCTGATCGCGCAGATCCCGGCCTCCGTCGCGTCCGGCATGCTGGCCGGCATCCTGGCC
>NZ_RZTO01000607.1:0-3848 GCF_003997225.1 Mesorhizobium sp. M2C.T.Ca.TU.002.02.1.1 | reverse complement strand
GCAGACCTTCCAGGAACGCCTTGAGCGGCTTTGACGGATTGCCCTGGTCGAGCGCCGCTTCGAGGAAGCGGTTGCGTGCCGCCGCCGAAACCTGATCCGGATCGCCGTCCGGGTCGGCGACCGTCTGCTCGATTGCCACTGTGCTTTGCGCCATCTGCGTCAGTTCCAGCGCAAACATCATGCGCTGCCGCGATGTCACAGGGGTCGGTGCCGCCAACGAGTTGCCGCCGGTCAAGAGGTCAAGCCAGCTCCATGTATAGGTGGCGGGAGTGAGCTTCGTGAGGCTCCCCGCCGCTGGCGGCGGGAAGTCCAGCGCATCGAGAGCCCGCAACACGCCCTGCCCGATCTTCTGCTTCGTCTCCGCCGCATTCATCTTGGCCGTCGATTTCAAAGCCTTCGCGAACAACGCCTTGCGTACAGCCTCGATCCGCATCCACGGCTGAGGATAGTTTTTCACCACGTCCCAATGCTCGGCGAGCCACAGAGCGGCCGCGGCGGCGACTTGCGGGGTGGCGGCCGAGGTGCCGTTGCCGTCCATGTCGACCACCTTGCGGCAGTCGATTTCCGCCCAGGGCACGTTCGGCGTGTAGGCGCCGAGCGCCGTGTTCATCTTGGAAGGCGGCCCGTAATTGCCTTGCATGGTGCCGAGAGCAAGGCCGGCATAGGCGCGCCCGTCGCCCATCACGCCGCAGGCCGCAAGCACGCGGTTGTAGCGGGCCGGATAGACGATGCTGCTTGGCGTGAAGGTGAAATTGTTGCCCGCCGCCGTGACCATGACCAAGCCGTGGTCGTAGGCAAGGTTGACGGCGTCGACCAGGGCCTGCGAGGTGAAGCCGCCCATGCTCATCGATAGCACCTGCGCGCCCTGCTGGCGCGCGTAGTCGATGCCTTGCACCATGGTGCCCGTGGTCAGCCGCACAACCCAGTCGGCGATGCGAACCGGCAGGATTTTCGCCAATGGCGCGCCGCCGACGAAATCGGTGAAGCCCGGCCAATGCGGCGAAGTGCCGTCGAGCTTGTTGCCGGCAAGCAGGCTGAGCGTGCCGGTGCCATGGCCGCGATTGCTGGTGAGCGTGCCGGCTGGAGCGTGGTCGGTCGCGTTGTTCGGACCGGTTCCGTCGTCGACGAAGTTGCGTTGCTGGGCTGTAAGAAGCCCAGCCGGCAGGGTCTCGTGGTTCGGGTCGAAACCGGTATCAAGATGGGCGATCGTGATGTTGGCCTGCTTGGCGCCCACCCTGTTGCGCGCCGCCGCGAACTGGCTGAAGTCAGGCGCGGCGTTCCAGGCGATGCGCCCGGCGACCACCGCCTGCCCGCCCTGCGGATCCTGATCGTCGAAAGCGCAGACGGGACTGGCGCTTGCCGCCATGCCCCGGTCGCCGGCGCCGCTCCTGTAATCCCATTGCTGCGCGATATCGGGCTCGACCGCGAGCACCTGTGCGCCCGCGGCGGCAAGCGCCGGAGTTCGGGCGACAAGATCGTGGGCGTGGTCCCAGGGATTGTCCGTATCGGCGGCATCCGTTGCCAGCCGCAACCAGGTGGCGCCGCGATCCCCGGCCGCAGCCGGACCTGCGCCACCGACACCGGGCGGGAGAGCAAGGATCGGTTCGGCTTCGATCCCGCCAATCCGGGGCGGCCCGCCTTGCGCCGCGAGCCCCGCGCCGTCGCCACGAACCTTGACAAGGAGTCCCTTCGCGGCTGCCATGGCATGCCCCTCCCCAAGCCAACCATGGCGCCGACCGTCCGCTGCAGTCAAGCCAAGGTTCCCGCCATGCTTCGATTGAGATCTTTGCCGACTAGGCAATCATGCGGCCTGTCTTCCAAAGCAAAGCCGACCGAGACATGAACCCACATATTTCAGAAGCGACAGTCGCTCCGGCGGACATGCATATCTGTGAGCGCCTTCACATACGCCGAGCAGGATTTGCGCGCAGATATTGCATCGGGTTCTCGAGGAGAAATTTCGATCACCTAGCCATTTTCAGATTTGCTGTCTGCGCGCATGGGCACCTCCCACCCAAGCGCGCGGACGGCGTTTCGAAGGATCGGCCCGCAACCGCCAGTGCGCCCGGTCTCCTTACAGTTTGCCGGCTTGTCCGATTTCGGCGTGTCGGGCGTGACATCGGACCTTCTGTCCATCGCCTGCCGAATTCGGTCAGCCACCATAGAAGGAGACGACGCTTTGATCGAGCACGCACTTATCCTACAATTTCCGCTTAACGAGAGGCGGAATCGTATCATGGCTACAAACGGCGCGGACGACAGGAACCTGCCGCGCCTGGCGCGCATCGACCCGCGCCAGTTCGACCTGCTGTTCGCGGGCTGCAAGCTGGAGCGCTATGCAGCAGGCCAGCATTTGTTCGTCCAGGAGGATACGTCCGACCGCATCTACGGCGTGATGAGCGGCACCGTCGAGATTTCGATCTATTCGCCGGGCGGGCAGAAGCTGGTGGCCAATATCGAGCTGTCGCGCAGCCTGGTCGGCGAGATCGGGGCGCTCGACGGGCGCCCGCGCACCGCGACCGCCATCTGCCTCACCGCCTGCGAGCTGGTTTCGCTGAGCCGGACACAACTCTTTGACCGCATTGAGAAAAACCCTCCTCTTGCACGCGCAATGATCGAGCTGCTGTGCGCAAGACTGCGCTGGGTCAGCGGCGAGCTGGGCGACCAGGCCTTTTTCGGCATCGAAGCCAGGCTGGCAAAACGGCTGGTGTTCCTGAGCGGCGTCATGGCCGACAGCGCCGGCTGGATTCCGATTTCGCAGTCGGAGCTCGGCGAGTTCCTCGGCGCGACGCGCGAATCCGTCAACAAGACGCTGAACGACTGGCGCAACCGGCAGATGATCGCCATCAAACGCGGCGGGTTGCGCATCACCAACCTCGCCGCGCTGAACCAGATCGCCGAATCGCAGGACGACGACTGAGCGATCCAGCGCGGCGGTTTTCGCCGTGACTGGCTCGGCGGTTTCGCCGCAGCTGGCCCAGTTGCTTCGCCCCAGCTCGATCGGTTCGCCACATCCAAGAAGCATCGAACAGCTTCAGCGCCCGGTCAAAGCCGCGAGATCAGATAGCGCAGCGCCGAGCGGCTCGGCATGAAGAAATAGCCGCCGCCCTTGGTAGTGACGAACTGCGGTACATCCTTGAGCACGGTGACCTTTTCCCAGGAAGGGATCGAGAACCGGCCGCCGCCGCCTCGCGCGCCGATCGTCGGATCCGTTTCGCCCACAAGGCCCTGGAACGAATTCGACGAGACCCAGGTCTGCTGGATGAACTCGTATTGGCGTTCGATATCGGCGTTGAGGCACATGAAGAGCAGGCCCTTTTCGGTTCTCCCGCCCCTTTCCTTCTTCTCATAGGTGCGGCCGACGCGCAGGATGCGGTGGCGTTTGCCGATCCTGATCTGCGTTTCGCGATCCTCGCCAAGCGAATCGCGCGGGTTGGAGCGGCGTATGTGGGAGCCGAGCGGACAGCCGTGCCCTTGCGGGTCCTCGGCGCCGAGCGCGAAATCATTGTCGACGCTGCGGCCCGGACGCCCGTTCGGATTGCGCACCAGCGAGCTGCCGTCCTGCCAGCGGCCGAGCATCTTTGCCGCCACCCAGCGCGGCGTGATGGCCGCATCGCCGGTCTCGCCGGCGGCCTGAACGGCGGCCTGCCGGCAATAATCGTCGAACAATTCGACATGCTGCTGGAACTGGCGCACGACGAGGAAGGTGCCGTTGCGGCCGAAATCGCGTGGCGGCGGTGGCTGCCCCGGAATCTGGCGGTTGCGCCGCACCTGCGACAGGATACCGGTGCGATCCAGCGCCGCCTCGACGGATGGCGAAGCCGGATAGAAGCCATGCTCGTCGCGGT
>NZ_RZTO01000606.1:0-3858 GCF_003997225.1 Mesorhizobium sp. M2C.T.Ca.TU.002.02.1.1 | reverse complement strand
ATCGTGTCGATGTTGGAGCCGCAGCGCCGCCAGAATTCCGAAAGCGTCTCGAGCGCCGCGGGATCGGTGCCCGGCAGCGGCGTGAAGATGCACCAGCGGTTCTCGAAGAGATCGGCAAAGCCGGCATCGGGTCCGGACTTTTCCGTGCCGGCCAGCGGGTGCCCGGGGATGAAGTGCACGCCTTCCGGCACATGCGGCTGCATCTGCGCGATCACCGAGGCCTTGGTCGAGCCGACATCGGTCAGGATGGCGCCTTTCTTCAGCGCCGGCGCGATCTCTGCCGCGACCTCGCCGGACGAGCCGACCGGCACCGAGACGATGACGAGGTCGGCATCGCGCACCGCTTCTTTTGCCTCCGTCGTGTAGGAATCGCCGAGGCCGAGCTCCTCGGCGCGCTTCAGCGTCGAGGCGCTGCGCGTCGCGATGGCGATGTGCCTGGCAAGCCCCTCGCGGCGGATGACGCGGGCGAGCGACGAGCCGATCAGGCCGATGCCGACCAGCGCTATTTTCTCGAACATCGGTGATGCCATGGTGTTCTAGCTTCTCAGGAAGGTCTTGAGCGCATCGATGACGCCACGGTTGGCCTCCTCGGTGCCGACGCTCATGCGCAACGCGTTCGGGAAGCCGTAGCCGGTGACGCGGCGCAGGATATAGCCGCGGGCGCTCAGATAATCGTCCGCGGCCGCCGCCGAATGCTTCTTGTCGTCGGGGAAATGGATCAGCACGAAATTGCCGACGCTGGGCGTGACGCGCAGGCCGAGCCCGGTCAGCTCGGTGCTCAGCCAGGCCAGCCATTTCTCGTTATGCGCCACGCTGCGCTCGATATGGGCGCGGTCGCGGATCGCGGCGATACCGGCCTCGATCGCGGTGGCATTGACGTTGAAGGGGCCGCGGATGCGGTTGATCGCATCGACGATATGCGCGGGCCCGTACATCCAGCCGATGCGCGCGCCGCCGAGGCCGAGCTTGGAGAAGGTGCGGGTCATCACCACGTTCTCGGAGCTGCCGGCGAGCTCGATCCCGGCCTCATAGTCGTTGCGCCGCACATATTCGGCATAGGCCGCGTCGAGCACCAGGAGCACGTCCTTCGGCAATGCCGCGTGCAGCCGGCGCACGTCCTGGAACGGCACATAGGTGCCGGTCGGATTGTTGGGATTGGCGAGGAACACGATCCGCGTCGCCGGCGTCACCGCGGCAAGGATCGCGTCGACATCGGCGCGCTCGTCGGTTTCCTTCACCGCCACCGGCTTGGCGCCCGCAGCCTGGATATAGATCTTGTAGACCATGAAGGCGTGTTCGGTGAACACGGCCTCGTCGCCCGGCGCGAGATAGGTCTGCGCCAGCAGCCCCAGGATCTCGTCCGAGCCGTTGGAGCAGATGATGTTGGCCGGGTTCAGACCATGCACCTCGGCGATCGCCTCGCGCAGCCGCCGCGCCGTGCCGTCGGGATAGACGTCGAGCTTCGCCGCCACTTCGCGGGCGGCCTCGATCGCCTTGGGCGAAGGTCCCAGCGGGTTTTCGTTCGACGACAGCTTGTAGACTTTCGTCACGCCGGCCGGCGCCGTGCTTTTTCCCGGCACATAGGCCTCGATGTCCATGATGCCCGCGCGGGGCGTCGGACGGGGCTGATCCTGCTTCATGTCACAAATCCGTCGAGAAGGCCTTCAAGGCCGCAGCGGGAATACAGGCCACGGGCTGGAATGTCGAGTGCCGGCGCCTGGCGTAAGCGGGCCGCCCGCGAGGATCGGGGCCTTGAAAATCGCGCGGCGCCTCAGGAGCCGGTCACTGCTTCGCCGAATCGACGGCGGCGCGGAACCCCTGCAATTCCTCATCGGCAATGGCGGCGACCTCGGCCTTGCCGGGGTAGCTGCCGCCCTCGACCTCCCTGCGGAAGGCCGTAAGCGCGTCGATCCGGGCGTCGCGTACCTGCTGGTGCAACGCAGCCAGCTTGCCCCAAGCCCGCGCGTGTCGGGGGAGACGAGCCGACTCGCCGCAGATGTCCGACGTGAACAGGAAAATGACATCCGCCTCGGCGCCCGAGCCGAGCGACACAGTCACCAGCGCGGTGCGGCGGTGGATTTCCGCCATCAGCGCTGCCGGTATGATCTCGCACTCGACCGCGAAGGCGCCGGCATCCTCGAGGCGCCGGAACTGGTCCCAGAGCTCCACCGCCTCGGCCGCGGTCTTGCCGACCGCCCGGATGCTGCCGACCCAGGTCGACTTGCGCGGCACGAAACCGAGATGGCCCATGACCGGTATCCGTTCATTGGCCAGCATGCGCACCGTATCGAAGCCGCGGCCGGTGATGACCGCGTCGGCGCCGGACGTGATCGCCGAGAAAGCGGTGCGCAGGATTTCGTCGCCGGTCACCGCGTCGGCGAAACCGAGCGCGGCCGTCACGAAGACGCGGCGCGACCCCTCGCGGACGCGGGCGACGTTGGCGGCCCGGCAGACCACCATCTCGATGCCGGCAGCTTCGGCCGCGGCCGCCTCGTCCGCCGTCTCGGCTGTCGCCTGGGCGACGCGCCGGCCGGCCTGCCGCAATGCGCGCAGGCCGGCGACGGTGATGCTGCGTTCGACCTCGCGGCCGCCGAAATCGAAGATCTTCGGCACGCTCAGCCCTTGAGTTTCTTGGCGTAGTAGTCGGGAGCGACAACGCCAGGCTTGGAGAACCAGGCCGGAACGTCGACACCGGAATAGAGCAGGATGTTGCCCCAGGGGTCGAAGGCGCCGGTGCGCACGATCACCTTGGCCTTGGCGGCCATCTCGCCGAGAATGGCCTCGTGCTTGACGGTTTCATGGTCGGCGTCCGGGAACAGGCGCTTCACCTTCGCCAGCAGCGGCGCGTTGTGCACCGGCAGCGTGTCGGCATAGGCGACGCGTTCCGCGATCAGGTTGGCCGCGATCGGCGTCAGCACGGTCTCGAGATCGGGAACGTCCGGCGCAATCGCGAGGTCGATGCGCCATGCGCTGGAAGGAATGGGGAAACCCGCGTCGCAGACGATCATCAGGTCGCCATGCCCCATGCGGGCGATGGCGTGGGCGAGTTCGGCGTTAAGCAGTCGGTTGCGGTTCACGGTTGCTCCTTCCATACGGTTTTCATGGCTTCGGCATAAAGCGCGTCGGCCTGGGCGCGCTGGGGCAGGCCGGGAATGACGCCGAGCCTGGTGCAGGCGATCGCGCCGCAGACGACGCCGAAACGCACGGCCTCGACGATGTCGCGGCCTTCGGCGAGCGCCATCGCGAAGCCTGAATTGAAGGCGTCGCCCGCGCCGGTCGTGTCGGTGACCTCCACCGGCACCGCCGGCACCATGATATCGATCTCGTCGGTCAGGATCAGCGCGCCGCTGCGGCCGAGGGTGACGACGACGTTGCGCACGCCGCGCCGCCGCAATTCCCGCGCGAGTTCGCGCGAAGACCTTGGGTCGTCGGCTGGCAGGCCGAGCAGGATGCGCAGCTCGCTTTCATTCGGAGTGAGGTAGTCGACCCAGGCGAAGATCGTGTCCGGCAGCTGGCGCGCCGGCGCCGGGTTGAGGATCGTCCTTGCGCCATGCTTGCGGCCGAGCTCCATCGCCCGCGTGGCGGCGGCCGTCGGCACCTCCAGCACGGTCATGACGACATCGCTCTCGGCGATGCGCGCCTCGGCCGTGTCGACAGTGGCCGCGTCCATCAACTCGTTGGCGCCCATGTCGAGGATGATGAAGTTCTCGCCCTTGTCGTTGAGGATGATGAAGCCGACGCCGGTCGCCCGCTCCGTTCGCGTGGTCACAAGGCTGGTGTCGACACCTTCGGCCGCATAGAGGTCGGTGGCGATGCTGGCGAGCTTGTCGGTGCCGAGGATGGCGAGCAGCGACGACG
>NZ_RZTO01000605.1:0-3864 GCF_003997225.1 Mesorhizobium sp. M2C.T.Ca.TU.002.02.1.1 | reverse complement strand
GGCGAATACCGCAAGGAATTGCTGGAGCTGCAGAAGAAGGGTTTCCAGCGCGTCAAGGTCGACGGCACCTTCTACGAGATCGCCGATGTGCCGGCGCTGGACAAGAAGTACAAGCACGACATCGACGTCGTCGTCGACCGCATCGTCGTGCGCGGCGACCTGGCGACCAGGCTGGCGGATTCGATGGAGACGGCCCTGAAGCTCGCCGAGGGCCTCGCGGTGGCCGAGTTCGCCGACCGGCCGCTCGACGCCAGCCTGACCGGCGAGGACTCGGTCAACAAGTCGAAGAACGAGACGCATGAGCGCATCCTGTTCTCGGAGAAGTTTGCCTGCCCGGTGTCCGGCTTCACCATTCCCGAGATCGAGCCTAGGCTGTTCTCCTTCAACAACCCGTTCGGCGCCTGCCCGACCTGCGATGGCCTCGGCAGTCAGCGTGCCATCGATCCCAACCTCGTCGTGCCGGACGAAAACGTCTCGCTGCGCGACGGCGCCATCAGCCCGTGGGCGAAGTCGACCTCGCCCTATTATGCACAGACGCTGGAAGCGCTGGGCAAAGCCTATGGCTTCAAGCTCGGCGACAAGTTCAAGGATCTGAGCGCTGACGCGCAAAAAGCCGTGCTGCACGGCACCGGCGAGCGCGAGATCACCTTCCAGTATGATGACGGCCTGCGCTCCTACAAGACCACCAAGACCTTCGAGGGCGTCATCCCCAATCTCGATCGCCGCTGGAAGGAAACGGAATCGGCCTGGATGCGCGAGGAGATCGAGCGCTTCATGTCGGCCACTCCCTGCCCCGCCTGCAACGGCTATCGCCTGAAGCCGGAAGCGCTGGCGGTGAAGATCGCCGGCAAGCACATCGGCGAGGTCACCGAGCTGTCGATCCGCAAGGCCGACCAATGGTTCACCGACCTGCCGGCGCAGCTCAACGAGAAGCAGAACGAGATCGCGGTGCGCGTGCTCAAGGAGATTCGCGAGCGGCTGCGCTTCTTGAACGATGTCGGCCTCGACTATCTGACGCTGTCGCGCAATTCCGGCACGCTGTCGGGCGGCGAGAGCCAGCGCATCCGGCTCGCCTCGCAGATCGGCTCGGGCCTCACCGGCGTGCTCTACGTTCTGGACGAGCCGTCGATCGGCCTGCACCAGCGCGACAATGCGCGCCTGCTCGATACGCTGAAGCACCTGCGCGACATCGGCAACACGGTGATCGTCGTCGAACATGACGAGGACGCCATCCTGCATGCCGACTATGTCGTCGACATCGGCCCCGCCGCCGGCATCCATGGCGGCCGCATCATCGCGCAAGGCACGCCGCAGCAGATCATGGCCACACCCGCCTCGATCACCGGCAAGTACCTGTCGGGCGAGCTCGAAGTGACGACGCCGGAAGTGCGCCGCGAAGCCAAGAAGAACCGGCGCATCAAGGTCGTCGGCGCGCGCGGCAACAATCTGAAGAACGTCACGGCGGAGATCCCGCTCGGCACCTTCACCTGCGTCACCGGCGTGTCCGGCGGCGGCAAGTCGACCTTCCTGATCGAGACGCTGTTCAAGGCGGCCTCGCGCCGCATCATGGGCTCGCGCGAGCATCCGGCCGAGCATGACCGTATCGAGGGGCTGGAATTCCTCGACAAGGTCATCGACATCGACCAGTCGCCGATCGGCCGCACGCCGCGTTCCAACCCGGCGACCTATACCGGCGCCTTCACGCCGATCCGCGACTGGTTCGCGGGTCTCCCCGAAGCCAAGGCGCGCGGCTATCAGCCGGGCCGCTTCTCCTTCAACGTCAAGGGCGGCCGCTGCGAGGCCTGCCAGGGCGACGGCGTCATCAAGATCGAGATGCACTTCCTGCCCGACGTCTACGTCACCTGCGACGTCTGCCACGGCAAACGCTACAACCGCGAGACGCTCGACGTGCTGTTCAAAGGCAAGTCGATCGCCGACGTGCTCGACATGACGGTCGAGGAAGGCGTCGACTTCTTCTCGGCGGTGCCCGGCGTGCGCGACAAGCTGGAGACGCTGAAGCAGGTCGGCCTCGGCTATATCCATATCGGCCAGCAGGCGACGACCTTGTCGGGCGGCGAGGCGCAGCGGATAAAGCTCGCCAAGGAACTGTCGCGCAAGGCGACCGGCAAGACGCTCTACATTCTCGACGAGCCGACCACCGGCCTGCATTTCCACGACGTCGCCAAGCTGCTCGAAGTGCTGCACGAACTGGTCGACCAGGGCAACACGGTGGTGGTCATCGAGCACAATCTCGAAGTGATCAAGACCGCCGACTGGGTGCTCGATCTCGGACCCGAAGGCGGCGACGGCGGCGGCGAGCTGGTGGCGTCCGGCACGCCGGAAGCGATCGTGCGCGAGAAGCGCAGCTACACCGGCCAGTTCCTGAAGGAGCTTCTGGAGCGGCGCCCCGGAGGCAAACGCGAAGCGGCCGAGTGATGGCAGGGAACGGCCTGATCTCCGTCGAAAGCCGCTTCCGCGTCGGTGAAACCATCGACCGGCTGGTCGAGACGGTCACCAGCGCGGGATTACGCGTCTTCGCGCGCATCGACCATGCTGCCGGTGCGCGTGAGATCGGCGCGCCGTTGCGGCCGACCGAATTGCTGATCTTCGGCCATCCGAAGGGCGGCACGCCGTTGATGCAGGACCATCAGCTTGCCGGCATCGACCTGCCGATCAAGGCGCTGGCCTGGGAAGACGAACAAGGCAAGGTCTGGCTGTCCTACAACGACGCGCGGTGGCTAGCAGAGCGCCATAGCCTCGGCGACACCAGCCGCGATGCCGTCGCGGCGATTGCCGCCGGCCTGAAAAAGGTCGTCGCGACCGCTGCCGGAGTGAACCAATCATGAGACTGGCCCGCCGCCATGATCTTTCCGCCGTCGTCGCACTGACCGCAGACGCCTATGCGCCTTACACGCCCATCTTCGGTGGCCCCCCGATCCCGGTCACCGAGGACTACACTCCGCGCATCGAGCGCGGCGAAGTTTGGCTGTTGGAAGAAGGCTCGGAACTCGCCGGATTGATCGTCCTTGAGCGTCATCCCGACCACGCCATGATCTTCAGCGTCGCGGCCGCGCCGGCCTTCCAGGGCAAAAAGCTCGGGATCAAATTGCTGAACTTCGCCGATCAACAGGCGCGGTCATGGGGCGTGCCGGAGGTGCGGCTCTACACCAATTCGCGCATGGAGCGGAACATCGCGCTCTATTCGGCCTTTGGCTATCGGGAAACGGGTCGCCGCGCCAATCCATACCGGCCAGGATGGACCGTGGTCGACATGGCCAAGCCGGTCGGCAAAGCGACCTGACCACATCTTGAAACTCGGAGGAGGAAGACGATGAGCCAAGGAACGATCCGCTCCGGCATGGGCGGCTGGACTTTCGAGCCCTGGGACACCTCCTTCTATCCGGAGAAGCTCGCCAAGGCCAAACAACTGCACTACGCCAGCCGCCAGGTGCCGAGCATCGAGGTCAACGGCACCTATTATTCCAGTTTCAAGGAACCGACCTTCGTCAAATGGGCCAACGACGCGCCGGACGGTTTCGTCTTCTCGCTCAAGGGCAACCGCTTCGTCACCAACCGTCGCGTGCTCGGCGAGGCCGGCGAATCGATGATGCGCTTCCTCGGCTCCGGCGTCGCCGCCCTCGGCGAGAAGCTCGGGCCGATCCTGTGGCAGTTCGCGCCGACCAAGAAATTCGACGCCGACGATTTCGAAGCGTTCCTCAAACTCCTGCCCGAGAAGCAGGACGGCGTGCCGTTGCGCCACGCGCTGGAGGTCCGCAACGACAGCTTCATCGTGCCGGAATTCCCGGCCCTTGCGCGCAAATACAAGGCCGCGATCGTCTATGCCGACCACGCCAAATATCCGGC
>NZ_RZTO01000604.1:0-3877 GCF_003997225.1 Mesorhizobium sp. M2C.T.Ca.TU.002.02.1.1 | reverse complement strand
AGGGAAATGGCGACGACGGCCATGCCCTGATCGGCAAGGTCGCTGATGAGCTGGTGGATTTCGACGATGGCGCCGACGTCGACGCCGCGCGTCGGCTCGTCGAAGATCACCAGCTTGGGCTGCTGGATCAGCGATTTGGCGATCACGACCTTTTGCTGGTTCCCGCCGGAAAGCTCGATCATCCTGGCGCGGTCGCTGATCTGCTTCAGCCTGAGCCGCTCGCCCCATTGCTTGGCGAGCTCCCTGGCGCGCGCCAGGGACACTATCGACACCGGGTTGGATTTATCGGTCAGCTCACCGATCTGCAGGTTCTCGCCCGCCGTCATCGTCTCGAAGAACCCGTCGAACTTGCGGTCCTCCGTCACATAGACGATCCCGTCGCGCACCGCCGGCCGGGGCACGCGATAGCGCACCGACTTGCCGAGCAGGCGGATCTCGCCGCCATGGAAGAGGTTGCGCTTCAACAGCCCGGCCACGACCTTGGCCATCTCAGTGCGGCCGGCGCCGACCAGGCCGAACATGCCGGTGACCTGGCCCGAAAACACGGAGAAGGATGAGTTGCGCACCAGACCGGCGCAGGACAGGTTCTCGACTGAAAGCACCTTGTCGCCATAGGGGCGCGCCATGCGTTTGACCTCGCCATGCAGTGTTTCGGTGAGCGTGCGCCCGACCATGGCCTGCACGATGGAGGCGCGGGTGAAACCCTTGGCCTCCCCTGAAGCCACGATCTCGCCGTCGCGCATGACGGTGATGCGGTCGGCGACGGCGAGCGCCTCCTCGAGTGCATGGGTGATGAAGATGATGGCGATGCCTTCTTTCACCAGCCGCTGCAGCAGATTGAAGAAATGGCGTTTCTCTTCCGGCGTCAGCGTCGCGGTCGGCTCGTCGAAGATGATGACGCGGGCCTTGTGGTGGACGGCGCGCGCGATCTCCACCATCTGCTTGTGAGCGGCGCCGAGCGTGCTCACCTGCGCGGTCGGATCGACCTGGAAACCCATGCCGGCGAGAAACTGACGCGCCTGGATGTAGAGGCCGCGCAGCCGGTTGAACATCTTCTCTTCGCCGAGATAGAGGTTCTGCGCCACGGTCATGGCCGGCACGAGATTGGTTTCCTGGAACACCATGGCGATGCCGGCGCGCAGCGCTTCGGCGGGCGTTGCGAAAGACACCTCCTTGCCGTCGAAGAACAGCTTGCCCTCGGTCAGCTTGAACACGCCGGCCATGACCTTGGTCAGCGTCGATTTGCCGGCGCCGTTTTCGCCCAGAAGCGCGTGGATCTCGCCCTTGCGCAGGTCGAAATTGACGTTCTTGAAGGCCGGGATGCGCGAGAACGCCTTGGTCGCGTCCTTGAGTTCGATGATGTTGGCGTCCGCCATCGTTTAACCCCGCTTGCCGCTGGCGGCCTTGGCCAGGCGCACGATCCTCGATCCGCCGCGCGAGGCGACGAGCAGGTCGTCGCCTGCCTCGCAGGCGCTGATCGTGCCGTGCACCGTGCCGTCGGCGCGCGAATGGAAGCTCGACAGCGGCTTCATGTTCTGGTCGCAATGGACCACCAGCCCGTAGGATCTGGTGACCGCGTAAGGCTTCAGCACGTTCATCTGTTTGAGCTGGCTGCCCTGCATCGGCTCGCGGTAGTCGCGCCATGAGCCGAGCGATGGCGCCATCCAGTAGGCTTCGGGAATCTCGGCCAGCATGCGCTTGCGGTAGGTCTCCTCGCGCAGGATGAACTCCACCAGCTGGTTGCGCACCGAATAAAAGGTCAGCCAGTAGCCGGCGTTGAAGGCGGGCGCGATGCGGGCCGGATAGGCCGGCAGATGCTCCAGGACCGGCACTGTCGCCTTGCTGGCGAGATCGATCGCCAGCACGCGATGGCGCCAGGCTTCAGTGACGTAGACGCGGTTGGAACCGGTGGTGGCGATGCCGGCCGGCCAGGCGAGACCATCGCGGATCAGCTCCAGCCGACCGCTTTTCAGGTCGAGGCGCCAGACCGAGCCGGAAGCGTTCTTCTGCATCAGGTCGCGCCGCCAGGCACTTGCCGGCAGCGAGGCCGAACCGTTGGCCACCAGCAGGGTGTTGCTGTCGAGGAAAGTAAGCGCGGTGACGCAGCAGAGCCTGCGGGCCTCGTCGCCCGTCGCCTCGCGCCCGTCATGCTGGCCGCCGCGGATAACGACGCCCTTGCCGTCGATGGCCAGGGCGGTCATGCCGCGGGCATGGGCGAGCGCGGTGATCTCGCCGGAAAACTCCTGCGGGACCTCGGCCTTGCCGTCGGCATCGAACCGTATCAGCCGGTTCGCGCTGCTCGCCAGCATGCCCTTTTCGGTCCGCACCAGATTGTCGGCCTCGGCGAGGTCGGCGAAGGGTTCCGCCTCCTCAAGGTCCTGGTTGGGCAACAGGGGCCCGTCGAGCGTGGGCACGGTCACCGCCCAGTCGCCCCGGCCGAGAAAGCGGTCGAAAAGCCGGCTCACGGCGCTCATGGCTTTTTACCCCAGTAGGAGTCCGAGCTGAACCAGTTGGGATCGACACCCTTCAGCGGCAGGGTCCCCATGCGGTTGTTGAAGATGCCGCAGAGATAAAGGATGCCCTTGTGCTCGCGCATCGAGGTGATCATCGGATGCTTCTCCCCGGCCTGGTCCCACAGGCTTTCGAGAATCCGGCCCTTTTCGTCGAAGCGCAGCACGCAGCCGGTGTTGAGGTTGGGCATCAGCCAGGCGTCTTCCGACACGCGCCGCGCCATGCGGCGGCGGAAGCCCGGCATTTCCAGCGATAGATCCAGCGCCGGCGTGCGCATGCCCATCAGCGCCAGCCAGTAGGTTCCGTCGGAGGCGCGGTTGATATTGTCGGGATAGCCGGGCAGCCCCTCGATGACCCGCTCGATCTTGCCCTTCTTCGGCCCGTCGAAATAGTAGCGGCTGATGCGGCAGGCCCAGCTTTCCGCGAACAGCACCGACTGGCCGTCGAAGGCCGTGCAGATGCCATTGGGGAAGACCAGGTTCGACAGCAGCGTGCGGGTCGAACCGGACTTGGGATCGTGGACGATGATGCGCCCATTGCCACGGCTCTCCAGCGCGTCCGCGTACCAGTCGTGCATCTCGAAACGCACCGTGGCTTCGGAAAAGACGATGCGGCCGTCTGGGAGGATGTCGCAGTCGTCGGCGAGCTTCATGGTCGAGTCATCGACGACCGATGTCAGCGAACGGTTGGTCTCGGCGGTGAGCAGCTTCACCTCGCCCGCCGGCGAAACCTGGTAGAGGCCCATGCCGGCGACGCAGATGACCAGATTGTCGTCGCGGTCGAAGGCCATGCCGAGCGGCGAGCCGCCGATATGGGCGAACACTTCGCTCTCTGTGTAATTCGGCGGCTGGAAGCGCAATATGTCGCCTTGCCGGCTGCCGGTATAGAGCCGGTCCTGCCGGTCGAAGATCACGTCCTCGGCCCCGTCGAGGAAGCCGAGGCCAATGACGCCGACATCCTTCAGCCGGTCGTTCACCGCCATCGGCGCGCCGGCCGCCGTGGAGATCGCCTGCGGCATCTTGGCGAAGGTCGGCGAGATATAGACGCTGCGCAGGATCTTGTGGCGGTTCTTCACCCAGCGCACGTCGAGAAGCACCGACAACAAAAGCACGAGGCCGAGGATCAGATAGTTGACCGGGCCAGGTACGGCGAGCGCGAGCAGGCTGTTCGACAGGACGAGCACGAAGAGCGTGCCCATCAACGCCTTGGCGACCGAGCCGCGGCCGCCGCCGAGCGAGATGCCGCCGAGCACGGTCGCGGTCAGCACCTGCAGTTCGAGCCCCGTGCCGATATCGGAAGCGGCGCTGCCGATGCGCGCCGAGAAGAAGAACCCGGAGAGCGCGACCAGCACCGAACAGAGCACATA
>NZ_RZTO01000603.1:0-3889 GCF_003997225.1 Mesorhizobium sp. M2C.T.Ca.TU.002.02.1.1 | reverse complement strand
GATACACGAAGGGCGCGGCGATGTCACGCCGCGCCCTCGTGCAAAATTCCAGGCTTTTTCGGTCAGTAGCCGCCTTCTGATCAGTTGCCGTCTTTTGATCAGCTGCTCGAGATGCTGACCGCTTCGCCCTCGATCATGACCGCAGGCGAATAACCGGCCGGCTTGTCGCCGGTCACCGCGCCACCGGTCACCCGAACCTGGATCTCGGGTCCGAAATAGGAATGCGGGAACGGCGCCGGCGTGGCGCTGACCTTTTCCAGCCGCGCGCGAAGCTCTGCGGGAATCGAAAAATCGAGCGCGCCAAGATTATCCTCGAGCTGGTTGAGCCTCGTCGCTCCAAGGATGACGGAGGCGATGCCGGGCTGCGTCGCCACCCAGTTGAGCGCGACCTGCGCCATGCTGCGGCCAAGCTCGGCCGCCACCTTCTCAAGTTCCGCCACGATCGCCCAATTGCGGTCGCTGAACTTCTGGAAGCCGGGATGCGTGGTGTTGCGGAAACCGTCGAGCCTACCGGCATTTCCGGCTTGCGCCGGCCTGTATTTGCCGCTGAGCAGGCCGCTGGCCAAAGGGCTCCAAACCATGATGCCCGCGCCATGACGGGTGGCGAAAGGCACATATTCATGTTCGATGGCGCGCTCGGCGAGCGAATATTCGAGCTGCAGCGCCGAGACCGGCTCATAGCCGCGCAGTTCGGCGATCGCCTGGGCGCGGCCGGCATACCAGGCCGGCACGTCGGAGAGGCCGATATGGCGCACCTTGCCGGCGCGAACGAGGTCGTCCAGCGTGCGCAGCACCTCCTCGGCCGGGGTGATCCTGTCCCAGACGTGCAGAAGATAAAGGTCGATATAGTCGGTGCCGAGCCGCTTCAGCGAAGCCTCGACCGCCCGCATGATGTTCTTGCGGCCATTGCCGCCGGTGTTGGGATTGCCCGGTTCCGAATTGAAGGTGAACTTGGTGGCGATGACCGCCTTGTCGCGCAAGCCGCGCTCGGCGACGAATTCGCCAAGCCAAGTCTCAGCCGTGCCGCCCGTGTAAAGGTCGGCCGTGTCGAAGAAATTGCCGCCCGCTTCGACATATGCGTCGAACATCGCGCGGGCGGTGTCCCTGTCCGCGCCCCAGCCCCACTCGGTGCCGAAGGTCATGGTGCCGAGAGCCAGCCGGCTGACGCGTAGGCCGCTGTTGCCAAGCGTGTAATAGGTCATGGTCATGGTGGTCTTCCGATTCTGAACTGATTTGCTGCCAGTCACTGGCCGGGGGTTGACTTGACCCAGGGATTGCCGCGCTCATGCGTCATGCGGAATGTGAAGCCGTCGACCTTCCAGCCGGCAGCCGAGCGCGTCAGGTGGTGCTCGTATGTGCCCCAGACTTCCCAGAGCGGGTCGCCATTGCCTTCCATCCGGTTCCAGGCATAGCCATTGGAACGGACGGTCGCTGCGTCGGCTTCGAGCGCGACCTGATGATTGGTGCGCAGATGCAGGCTGGTCTTGCTGCCCTTGAGGTTGCCCGCCCTGGCGCCGATCAGGTCGTCGGACGCGATGTTCGCCGCGGGCTGGCCGGAGAGGCTGCTGAAATCGGCCGTGACACGCTCGGCGAAATAGCTGCGCGCCAGCGTCCAGTCCTGTGCATCCACCGCGCGGTCGATGGCGTCGACAATGCGGATGACGGCGCGCTCGTCGGCAAACGCCTGCCAGCCGACCGGTTCGGCCCCGCCGGCATCGACCGGCGCCAATGCCATGCCTGCGGCAAAAGTTACATGTCTCAACGCGTTCATTTCGTCTCTCCTTGAGCATCAGCCCGCCGCCGATGTGTTGACGCCAATATGAGCTGACTGAGGAGCATCGATAAGATTGCATTGTTCGCAAAGACTATGCGATATCATTCATGAATGGATCGCGATCTGCTCACACATCTTCCGGTCATCGTCGCCGTGGCGCGGCGCGGCGGCTTCGCGCTTGCCGCCGCTGAGCTCGGCATGAGCCCATCCGCCGTGAGCCATGCGGTCCGGCTGGTGGAAGAGCGCATAGGCCAGCCGCTCTTTGCCCGCACGACGCGCAGCGTCTCGCTGACCGAGGCGGGCAAGGCGCTGGTGGAGACCGCGGCCCCAGCGCTGCAGGACATCGCCGAGCGGATGGACCGCATCCGCGGCGTCAAGGGAAGGCCGGCCGGCCTGCTCAGGATCAACGCCTCCAACATAGCGACCCCCCTGGCGGTCACGCCGGTGGTCGCGGCCATGGCGGAGCGCTACCCCGATGTGACGGTCGAGATCGTTGCCGACCAGGGACTTATCGATATCGTCGGCGAAGGTTTCGATGCCGGCATCCGGCTTGGTGAAATGATCGCGCAGGACATGGTGATCGTCAGGATGACGCCGCCGTTCAAAGCCGTGATGGTCGCCTCTCCCGCCTATGTCGGAAAGCATGGTCGTCCGCGCGACGTGGCCGATCTCGCCAGTCACAACTGCATCGGCTACCGGCTGGTTCGTTCCGGCGCGCTTTACCGCTGGAATCTGAGCGACAACGGCAAGGATGTCGTCGTCGAGACGCGCGGCACGGCCATCGTCACGGATTCGCTTGGCGCCGTCGACCTGGCGCTGGCCGGCGTCGGGCTCGCCTACGTTTTCGAGCCGCTGGTACGCGCCGACCTTGCCGCCGGCCGCCTCGTCCAGATCCTGCCGCAGACGGCGATCGAGGAGCCGGGCCTCTTCCTCTATTTCCCGCGCCGCGCGTCGATGGCGCCGAAGCTCAGGGCCTTTATCGACACCGCACAAGAAATCGGCCGGACATCCATGCGGACACCCGGCCGAGTTGCCTGAGCTCGTGAGCTCTTTACCTTAAGGGAAACGCGATGCGCCCCCCTTGGATCAGAGCTATTTCTTGACCGCGGCCGCGACTTCCGCCGCGAAATCGGTCGTTTCCTTCTCGATGCCCTCGCCCAGCGCGTAACGCAGATAGGCGGTGATCTTCGCCGGTGCGCCGATCTCCTTCTCGGCATCCTTCAGCGCCTTCTCGACGGTGATGTCGGGATTGAGCACGAAGGCCTGCTTCAAAAGCACTACCTCTTCATAGAACTTGCGCAGGCGGCCCTCGACCATCTTCTCGATGATCGCTTCCGGCTTGCCCGACTGGCGCGCCTGATCGGAGAAGATCGCCTTCTCGCGCTCGACCAGGGCCGGATCGACTTCCTCGGCGCTCAGCGCGACCGGGTTGCTGGCGGCGACATGCATCGCAACCTGGCGGGCAAAGGCGTTGGCCGCATGCTCGTTGCCGGTGGTCTCGATCGCCACCAGCACGCCGAGCTTGCCGAGGCCGTCGGCAACCGCGTTGTGGACATAGGTCGCCACCGCGCCATGCGGCACAGTGAGCTTCGCCGAACGGCGGAAGCCCATGTTCTCGCCGATCGTGCCGACCGCGTCCTTGATGGTGTCGGTGACCGACTTGTCGGAGCCCGGATACTTGGCGGCAGCCACGGCCTCGGTCGCGCCGTAGGCGAGCGCCACCTTGGCGACGTTGGCGACAATCTCCTGGAAGGCCGCATTGCGGGCAACGAAGTCGGTCTCGGAATTGACCTCGACAACGGCCGCTTCACGCACGCCGGCGTCGACGCCGATCAGGCCCTCGGCGGCGGTGCGCCCGGCCTTCTTGTCAGCCTTCGAGATACCCTTCTTGCGCAGCCAGTCGACGGCCGCTTCCATGTCGCCGTTGGTCTCGTTCAACGCCGCCTTGCAGTCCATCATGCCCGCGCCGGTCAAGTCGCGGAGTTCTTTGACCTGTGCAGCCGAAATCGTCATTGTCGCCTCTTTGTTTCAAATGCGCCGACGCACCAACCGGGACTCGGGTGATGCGCTCGGCAAAAGCGCTTTAGCGCGCCAACTTATTGGAAAGATGAAGGC
>NZ_RZTO01000602.1:0-3890 GCF_003997225.1 Mesorhizobium sp. M2C.T.Ca.TU.002.02.1.1 | reverse complement strand
TCGTAATAGGTCACGTCGTCGGCGAAGTAGCCGGCGGCCTTGGCCGAATCATGCGCGTTCCAGGCCGCGACATAGGCGTCGACCACCGATTGCGCGGTATCTCCGGCGAAGGACGGCGTCACGGCGAAAAGCGTGGCGGCGATGGCTGCGGATGTCAGAAACTGGCGGCGTTGCATTGTTGTTTTCCTCCCTTGATTTTGAATGCTTGCATGCGCAGTCGTCTTGCCTTTCCCTTGCGGGAGAAGGTGGCTCGGCGTGCAGCGCCGAGACGGATGAGGGGTGTTCCAGCTTGGCGCCAAGCTGCCCCTCATCCGGATTGCCAACCGATTTGCGAAGGGCAAATCGGGGCAATCCGACCTCTCCACAAGGGGAGAGGTAGAAGGCGCTTACCCGTGCGCCACCATCACGTGGCGGACGGCGGTGTAGTCTTCCAGCGCGTAGAGCGACATGTCCTTGCCGTAGCCGGATTGCTTGAGGCCGCCATGCGGCATCTCGTTGGTCAGCATGAAGTGGGTGTTGATCCAGGTGCAGCCATACTGCAGGCGGGCGGCGGTCGCCATGGCGCGCGAGACGTCCTTGGTCCACACCGACGAGGCGAGGCCGTAGTCGCTGTCGTTCGCCCAGGTCACCGCTTCGTCGACATCCGAGAAACGGGTAACCGAGACGACCGGGCCGAAGACTTCACGGCGCACGATCTCGTCCTCCTGCAGCGCGCCGGCGACAACCGTCGGCTGATAGTAGAAGCCGGAGCCCTCGCCCGGCTTGCCGCCGGTGGTGATCTCGATGTGCTTCAGCTCCGAGGCGCGCTCGACGAAGCTCGACACGCGGTCGCGCTGGCGGCGCGAGATCAGCGGGCCGATCTCGTTCTCGGTGTCGTCCGGCTGGTCGTATTTGATGGTGGAGACGGCGGAAGAGAGATCGGCGACGAGCTTGTCGTAGATCTTCTTGCCGGCATAGATGCGGCAGGCGGCGGTACAGTCCTGGCCGGCATTGTAATAGCCGAAGGCACGCAGGCCACTCACCACCGCGCCAAGGTCGGCGTCGTCGAAGACGATCACCGGCGCCTTGCCGCCGAGCTCCAGATGCGTGCGCTTGACCGACTTGGCGGCCGCCTGCAGCACTTTCTTGCCGGTGGCGACGTCGCCGGTGATCGAGATCATGTTGACCTTGGGATGGTTGATCAGCGTGTTGCCGACGCTGTCGCCGCGGCCGAGCACGACATTGACGACGCCTTCGGGAAGCACCTCGGCAAGGATCTTCGCCAACTTCAGCGTGGTCAGCGGCGTCTGTTCCGACGGCTTGAAGACGACCGTGTTGCCGCCGCCGATCGCCGGCGCCAGTTTCCAGGCCATCATCATCAGCGGATAGTTCCAGGGCGCGATGGAAGCGACGATACCGACCGGATCACGCCGCACCATCGAGGTGTGGCCAGCAATATATTCGCCGGCCACCTGTCCAGGCATCGACCGGACCGCGCCGGCGAAGAAGCGGTAGCAGTCGACGATCGCCGGGATCTCGTCATTGAGCACGGCGTTGATCGGCTTGCCGCAATTCAGGGCCTCGAGCGCGGCGAATTCCTTTGCCTCCGCCTCGATGCGGTCGGCGATCTTCAGGAGATAGCCCGAACGCTGCGCCGGCGTGGTGCGCGACCAACTGGCGAAGGCCTTCTCGGCGGCGAGAACCGCCGCCTCGATCTGCGCCGGGCTCGCTTCCGGCAAGTTGAGGATCGTCGCGCCGGTCTTCGGGTTGAGGATCGGCTCCTCGGTTTCGGTGCCCTTCTCGAATTTCGAGCCGATCAGCATCTGGGTGTCCATAAACGTTCTCCCTGAACAGGAGCGAGTAGCGAATAGTGAATAGCGAATAGGGTTGACCGCCGATCTTTCCTATTCGCTACTCGCTACTCCCTATTCGCTGTTTTTCATTTTCCACTCCCCGCGATCTGGTCGCCGTCGCGGGTCAGGTAATAGGCAAAGAGGATGGGCAGCAGCGTCACCAGCACGACGACCATGGCCACGACATTGGTGACCGGGCGCTGGCGCGGGCGGATCAGTTCCTCAAGCATCCAGATCGGCACGGTCTGCTGCTGGCCGGCGGTGAAGGTGGTGACGATCACTTCGTCGAAGGAGAGCGCGAAGGCCAGCATGCCGCCGGCCAGCAGCGCCGTGGCGATGTTCGGCAGCACCACATGCCGGAAAGTCTGAAAACCGTCGGCGCCGAGATCCATCGACGCCTCGATCATCGAGCCCGAGGTGCGGCGGAAGCGGGCGACGGCGTTGTTGTAGACGACGACCACGCAGAAGGTGGCGTGGCCGAGCACGATCGTCCAGAACGAGAACGGAATGTCGGCGAGCGCGAAGGCCGAGCGTAGCGCGATGCCGGTGATGATGCCAGGCAGCGCGATCGGCAGGATGACCAGCAGCGAGATGGCCTCACGGCCGAAGAAGCGCGTCTGGGAGACGGCGGCGGCGCAGAGCGTGCCCAGCACCAGCGCGATCGCCGTCGAGATGGCCGCGACGCGGACCGACAGCGACAGCGCGTCCCAGACGTCCGGCCGGTTCCAGGTGACGGCGAACCACTGCGTGGTGAGCCCCGGCGGTGGCCAGACGAAACTCTTCTCCTCCGTCGTGAAGGCGTAGACGAAGATCAGCAGGATCGGCAGGTGCAGGAAGAGCAGGCCGCAGGCGGCGGCGATCTTCAGGCCGAGCGGAGCACGTTGACCACGGTCAGAGCGCATCGAAAGCCCCCATGCGCTTGGCGCCCCACAGGTAGAAGCCCATGATGACGATGGGCACCACGGTGAAGGCGGCGGCCAAGGGAATGTTGCCGGCGGTGCCCTGCTGCGAATAGACGGCCTGGCCGATGAAGAGGCGCGAGGTGCCGATGATCTGCGGGATGATGTAGTCGCCGAGCGTCAGCGAGAAGGTGAAGATCGAACCGGCGACGATGCCCGGCAGCGCCAGCGGGAACAGCACGTTGCGGAAGGTCTGTCCCGGCGAGGCGCCGAGATCGGATGAGGCCTCGACCAGATTGCCGGGCACGCGCTCAAGCGCGGCCTGAACCGGCAGGATCATGAAGGGCAGCCAGACATAGACGAAGACGATGAAGGTGCCGGTGAAGGAGACCGACAGCGAGTTGCCGCCGACGATCGGCAGCGACAGCCACGCATCAAGCAGCCAGAGCAGGTTCAGCTTGGCGAGCAGCCAGGTGAGGATGCCTTCCTTGGCGAGGATCAGCTTCCAGGCGTAGATCTTGACCAGATAGCTCGACCAGAGCGGCAGCATGACGCCGAGATAGAACAGCGCCTTCCAGCGGCCGCGCGCATAGCGCGCCGCGTAATAGGCGATGGGGAAGGCAATGACCGCCGAAGCGAGCGTGACGAGCGCCGCCATCGTCACCGTGCGCAGGATGATGTCGAGATTGGCGGCCTGGAACAGGTCGCCATAGGTCTTCAGCGTGAACTCGCGGTTGATGAGGCCGGAGAACTCGTCGATCGAAAAGAAGCTCTGTGCCAGCAGGGCAAAGAGCGAGCCGATATAGACGATGCCGAGCCACAGGAGCGGCGGCGCGAGCATCAGCGTGAGCAGGAATTTCGGCCGGCGCCAGAAGAGGTCGGAGAGCGCGCCGCGCATGCCGCCGCTGCCGGGCAGGATGGCGGGGGTGGGGTTGGATTGGACAGCGGCGATGGTCATGGGGCCACCGCGTGCTGGAGGGGATTATCCGAGAGGCCGCAATCCTTCGCCCCCCTCTCTGTCCTGCCGGACATCTCCCCCGCAAGGGGGGAGATCTGCAGCTTGCCTGCCTCGCCAGTTCTGCAACGTTGAAAATTGGCGAAGATGGTGGCGACAGCCAATCTCCCCCCTTGCGGGGGAGATGTCCGGCAGGACAGAGAG
>NZ_RZTO01000601.1:0-3895 GCF_003997225.1 Mesorhizobium sp. M2C.T.Ca.TU.002.02.1.1 | reverse complement strand
CAGTATGTCCGTCCGGAAAATCTCGCCAGGCAGCTGGAAGCGCTGTTTGCCGATACCGGCATGCGCGCCTGGCAAAAGGCGGGCTTTGCGGAGATCGCCCGGCGCATGGCAACCGAGCGGCCCTCGGGCGAGATCGCCGCGGAAGTGGTGATGGGATGCATCAGGAGAGCGAATAGGGAGTAGCGAATAGCGAGTAGGGGCTGGGATGCCGCCAGGCGCCCCAGCCTTCTTTCTTTCCCTATTCGCTACTCGCTATTTCGCTATTCGCTCAATTCACCTTTTCGCAATCGGCACGTAATCGCGTTCCGTGGCGCCGGTATAGAGCTGGCGCGGGCGGCCGATCTTCTGGTGCGGGTCCTCGATCATTTCCTTCCACTGGGCGATCCAGCCGACGGTACGCGCGACCGCGAACAGCACGGTGAACATGGTGGTGGGGAAGCCGAGCGCCTTCAGCGTGATGCCGGAATAGAAATCGACATTCGGATAAAGCTTCTTGGCGATGAAGTATTCGTCGGTCAGCGCGATCTTCTCCAGCTCCATCGCGATGTCGAGCAGCGGATCGTCCTTGATGCCGAGCTCGCCCAGCACCTCATGCGCGGTCTTCTGCATGATCTTGGCGCGCGGATCGTAGTTCTTGTAGACGCGATGGCCGAAGCCCATCAGCCGGAACGGGTCGTTCTTGTCCTTGGCGCGGGCGATGAACTCCGGAATGTGATCGACATGGCCGATCTCGCCCAGCATGTTCAGCGCCGCTTCGTTGGCGCCGCCATGTGCCGGACCCCACAGGCAGGCGATGCCGGCGGCGATGCAGGCGAAGGGGTTGGCTCCGGAAGAGCCGGCGAGGCGAACCGTCGAGGTCGAGGCGTTCTGCTCGTGGTCGGCGTGCAGGATGAAGATGCGCTCCATCGCGCGCGCCAGCACCGGATTGATCTTGTACTCCTCGCACGGCACGGCAAAGCACATGTGCAGGAAATTGGCCGCGAAGTTCAGCTCGTTCTTCGGGTAAATGAAGGGCTGACCGATGTGGTATTTGTAGGCCATCGCCGCAATGGTCGGCATCTTGGCGATCAGGCGCATCGAGGCGACCATGCGCTGGTAGGGATCCGAAATATCGGTCGAGTCGTGGTAGAAGGCCGACAGCGCGCCGACCACGCCGCACATCACGGCCATCGGATGCGCGTCGCGGCGGAAGCCGGTGAAGAAGCGCGACATCTGCTCGTGCACCATGGTGTGGCGCGTCACGCGATAGTCGAAATCCTCCTTCTGCGCCTTGGTCGGCAATTCACCGTAGAGCAGCAGGTAGCAGACCTCGAGAAAGTCGCCATGCTCGGCGAGCTGGTCGATCGGATAGCCGCGATGCAGCAGGATGCCGGCATCGCCGTCGATGAAGGTGATTGCCGATTCGCAGCTTGCCGTCGACGTGAAGCCGGGATCGTAGGTGAAGGCGCCGGTGGTGCTGTAGAGCGCACCGATGTCGATGACGTCAGGCCCGGTCGACCCGCTTCGCACCTTGAATTCATGGGTCTTGCCGGCGAGTTCGAGCCTGGCGGTCGACTCGTGCGCCTTGCCGCCCGGTTCCAGTTTTGTCGCAGCTTCGCTCATTGCAAACTCCTTTATGTTTCCTCATGCCGGCAAGGCAATTCCTGCAAACGACACGTCGAAATCACCGGAATGGGCGAACTTGCCACCGCATTTTAGGAGGTGCGTGCCAGATTGGGCCAAGGCCTAATGTTGCACTGCGAAACACACCTTTCAATGCCAATCTTCTTGGGCCAGTTCGCTCCTAATCGATTTGGTCTCCAATCCTCGCCAGGCTTTCCTGGCGACCCAGCACGGCCAGCACGTCGAACACACCGGGCGAGGTGCTGCGGCCGGTCAGCGCGGCTCTGAGTGGCTGGGCCACCGCGCCGAGCTTGTGTCCGCCGGCCTGCGCAAACTCGCGGATCGAAGCCTCCGCCGAAGCGGCGCTCCAGTCGCCCTCGATGGAAGACAATGCGCCATGCGCGCCGCGCAGAATCGCGCGCGCATCCGCGTTGAGCAAGCCCGCCGCCTTCTCGTCGAGCGGCAAGGGCCGCTCGGCGAACAGGAAACCGGCGCCGTCGACCAGCTCGACCAGGGTCTTGGCCCGCTCCTTGAGCCCGGGCATGGCCGCAAGCAACTGCGCCTTGCGCTTGCCATCGAGCTTCGCGGCGAGCGCCGGGCCACCTTCGAGATAGGGCAAAGTAGCGACGAAGATGTCGAACAGCGCGTGGTCGTCCATCCTGCGCATATGCACGCCGTTCAGCGCCTCGAGCTTGGCGAAGTCGAAGCGCGCAGCGCCCTTGTTGACGTCGTCGATGTCGAACCAGGCGATCATGTCCTTGATCGACATCACCTCGTCATCGCCATGGCTCCAGCCGAGCCGCGCCAGATAGTTGAGCAAGGCTTCCGGCAGATAGCCCATGGCGCGATAGGCCTCGACGCCGAGCGCGCCATGCCGCTTCGACAACTTGGCGCCGTCGGCGCCGTGGATCAGCGGAATGTGCGACATCGACGGCACCGCCCAGCCCATGGCGTTGTAGATCACCGTCTGGCGCGCGGCGTTGGTCAAGTGATCGTCGCCGCGGATGATATGCGTGACGCCCATGTCGTGGTCGTCGACGACGACGGCATGCATGTAGGTCGGGTTGCCGTCCGAACGCAGGATGATGAAGTCGTCGAGATCCTTGTTCGGGAACCGCACCTCGCCCTGCACGCGGTCCTGCACGACCGTCTCGCCTTCGGTCGGCGCCTTGATGCGGATAGCGCCCTTGACGCCGGCCGGCGCCTCGGAGGGATCGCGGTCGCGCCACTGGCCGTTGTACCGCGGCGGCAGGCCTTTGGCTCTGGCTGCCTCGCGCATCGCCTCCAGCTCAGCGGGCGTCTCATAGCTGTAATAGGCCTTGCCCATGCGCACGAGCTCCTCGGCCACCTCGCGATGGCGCGGCGCGCGCTCGAACTGCGAGACAGCGTCGCCATCCCAGGAAAGGCCAAGCCAGGTCAATCCGTCGAGAATGGCGGCCGTGGCGGCTTCGGTGGAGCGCTCGCGATCAGTGTCCTCGATACGCAAAAGCATCGTGCCGCCGGTGTGCTTGGCATAGAGCCAGTTGAACAGCGCCGTGCGCGCCCCGCCAATATGCAGGTAGCCGGTGGGCGAGGGGGCAAAACGGGTGACGACCTTGTCGGACATGGAACTCTCGAAGAAGCACTGAAAAACGCATGTTTCGCGCAGACTTCCACGCGACCGGCGTTCATGTACCATAGGCGGTCTGGGGCGCAAGGGGCAGACCCGATGGCTGGGCGTGGCCGGGGTGCGGAGGAGGGCGGGGAAACGACAGCTGGCGTCAGCGAGCGCCTGATGTTTGCCCGTGCCGAGCCCACCGCAGAAGCGCCGCTTTCGCTTCCGGAACTCCGTCCACCCGCCGAACGACCGCCGCCAGGTGGCGGTGCGCTGCAGCCAGCCTTGCCAACAGCCACCGTCGGCAGGATCCGCAAACAGCTTGGCCGCGTTTCGCTTCCCGCGCTGCGCCGAAGCGTTGCGGTCGCTGCCGCCACCGAGCTCGACCGCGGCGTCGGCTTCCTGCTGGTGCCGGTGTTCCTGGCCGCCGGCGTGATCTATTACTTTTCGCTGAGCACCGAGCCGGATCTCTACAGGCCGCTTGCGGCGGTGGCTCTGATGGCTGTCTGCGCGGCGGCCTTGCGCTCCTGGCAGAGAACGCATCTTGTCTTCATGGCGTCGCTTTTCTGCGCGCTCGGCTTTCTGGCGGCCAAGGTGGAGACCTGGCGGATGGCGACCCCGATGCTGGGGTCCGAAATCCAGACACGGCTGACGGGCCGTCTCGTCACCGCCGAGGCGATGGCCAACGGCCGTGTCCGG
>NZ_RZTO01000600.1:0-3901 GCF_003997225.1 Mesorhizobium sp. M2C.T.Ca.TU.002.02.1.1 | reverse complement strand
CCTCGGCCGAGGCGGTGGTGTTGTCGATGAAGACGGAACCCTTCTTCATCGCCGCGAAGGCGCCATTCGGGCCGGTGGTCACCGAGCGCAGATCATCGTCATTGCCGACGCAGGAGAAGACGAAGTCCTTGCCCTCGGCAGCCTCGGCCGGCGTCAGCGCCAGTTTGCCGCCATGCTGGGCCACCCACTGCTCGGCCTTTGCCTTGGTACGGTTATAGACGGTGACGTCATGCCCGCCCTTGTTCCTGAGGTGCCCGGCCATCGGATAGCCCATGACGCCAAGACCGAGAAATGCAACCGATGCCATACGCCTACCTTCCAACAAAACACGGTTTCCAGTGGCCGAAGGTCTAGGCCATGCGAAGAATTCGTCAAGGCATGCAGCGCCGCATCGACTGGTGCAGGCCTGAACGGTTTGATCTAGCGATGCAAATGGACGGTGATCCGGCGCTCGATCCATTCGACGCCGTGGCGCAGGATCTCGACCATCACCAGATAGACGATCGCCACCCAGATATAGGCCTGGATGTCGAAGGATTTCGCGTAGGCGAGCTTGGCGTTGCCCATCAGATCGTAGACGGTGATGATGGCAACGATCGCCGAGGCCTTGATCATCAGGATGAGCTCGTTGCCGTAGGGCCTGAGCGCGACGATGATCGCCTGCGGCAGCACCACCTTGCGCAACGTCTGCAATTTGTGCAGGCCGAGCGAGGCCGCGCCTTCCCATTGGCCGCGCGGCACGCTTTCGATGGCGCCGCGCAGGATTTCCGCCTGGTAGGCGGCGGTGTTGAGCGAGAAGGCGAAGACGCCGCAGTAGAAGGCTTCGCGGAAGAACCACCACAGCCCGACCGTCTCAAGCTCGGGCTTGAACGAGCCGATGCCGTAATAGACCAGGTAGGTCTGCACCAGCAGCGGCGTGCCGCGGAAGAAATAGACGTAGCAATAGGCAAGCCCGGACAGGATCGGGTTCGCTGACATGCGGCCATAGGCGACAGGCAGCGAGAAGATCGCTCCAAGCACCATCGAAATCGACACCAGCGACAGGGTCGTTCCCAGACCCTGCAGATAGGCCGGCGCGTAACGGGCGAAGAACTCCGGATTCCAGGCGTAGACCAGGTAGGCCACGATGCCGGCGCCGAACAGAATCCAGATGCCGACCAGCGCGTAGCCGAGGATGCGGGCTCGCGGCCAGCCGCGCGCTTGCGGCGGCGGCTTGTCGATGGCGATGGCCTGGCTGACGCTCATCGCGCTTCCCTCCGCCCGAGGTAGCGCAGGATGTAGCTCGTGGCGATCGACGACAGGACGGCCAACACCAGGAAGATCAGCGCCGCGACGCTGTAGAACAGGAAGGAATGCTTGGTGACGCGCGCCGCGACGCCGGACTGGCGCAAGGTCTCGGCGAGGTTGACCACCGAGACCAAAGAGGTGTCCTTGAGCAGGCTCAGCCAGCAATTCTCGAGACCCGGAAAAGCGATGCGTATCAGCTGCGGCAGGATCACCAGCCGCATCGTCTGCCATTTCGACAGGCCAATGGCGTAGCCTCCCTCATATTGGCCTTTCGGAATGGCGCGGAACGCGGAGAGGAAGACCTCGCTGGCGTAGGAGGAAAAGATCAGCGCCAGCACGATCATGCCGGCGACGAAGCTGTTGACGTCGATGGTGGCATTCGGATTGAACAGCCGCACGACATATTGCAACAGAAGCGGCATGCCGAAGAAGAACAGGAACAGCGTCACCAGTTCGGGCAGGCCGCGAAAGACCGTGGTGTAGATGTTGCCGGCGAGCCTGAGCGACGGCTCTTCGTGCTGCTTGGCGAATGCGACGAAGAACCCGATCACCAGGCCGATCGGCAATGTGGCGAGCGCCAATGCAATGGTGACCAGAACGCCAGACGCAATGTCGTCACTCCAGCCGTCCGGTCCCCAGCTGAGAAGTGTCCAAATGCTTTGGGCCGGCATTGACGGGTCGAGTCTCCGTGGCGATCCCGGGAGAAGAGAAGGGCGGCGAGGGGTGCCTCACCGCCCTGGCTAACTTATCAGGATTCGGCGCCGTAGACGTCGAACTTGAAGTACTTGTCGTTGATTTCCTTGTATTTTCCGTTCTTGCGGATGGCGTCGATCGCGTTGTTCAGCTGGTTGACGAGATCGGTCTCGCCCTTGCGCACTGCAATGCCGGCGCCCGGTCCGAAGATTTCGACCGGCTGCGGCGAGGGCTGACCGAGGATCTTGCAGCAGGCGCCGTCCGGCGAATCCAGCCACTGCTGCAGCACCACGATGTCGTCCTCGATGGCATCGAGACGGCCATTGGCGAGGTCGGCCTGCTCCTCGGGGCTGCTCGGATAGCCCTTGATGGTGCTGTCCGTGTAGGTCTTGGAAGCGTAGTTGTAGTGCGTGGTCGTGGTGGCGACGCCGATGTTCTTGCCGGCGAGGTCTTCTTTGGTCACGCCCTTGAGCGGCGAATCCTTCGGCACGGCGATGGCCGAGGGGGTGTTGTAGTATTTGTGGGTGAAGTCGACCTTTTCCTGGCGCTCGGGCGTGATCGACATCGAGGCGACGATGGCATCGAACTTGCCGGCCTGGAGCGCCGGGATGATGCCGTCCCAGTCCTGCGCGACGAAGGTGCACTTCACCTTCATCTCGTCGCAGAGAGCCTTGGCGATATCGATGTCGAAGCCGACCAGCTGGCCGTCCGAGGTCAGGTTGTTGAAGGGCGGGTACGCGCCTTCGGTGCCGATCCTCAGGGTCTTTTCCTGAGCCTGGGCGACGCCAAGTGTCAGCAGCGCGGCCGAAGCGGCAAGCGCGATACGCAGTGCAATACGCATGATAATCCTCTCATATTGTCATGGCCGCTGTCCCGTGCGGCTCTTGTGGGCGGAGCTTCTTTACCGCCCGCTGGGGCGGATACTCCCACTCTTTCCAAGAAAAAAGCAACTGCAAATCAACGGCAAACGACAATCAGGATGTGCCGTTGCGTTACTTGGTTCGAGCAACGAGACCTGTGCTGCGCTCGACAAAGTCGGCTATCGATTTGGTGTCGTCGAGGTCGAAAACCGGCAGGTCTTCGCCTTCGACCGTAAAGTCGGCGGCGACCGCGACGATGTTGGGATCGTTGGCCGACAGCGGCGTCCGATCCTTGGCTTCGAGCCGCCTTGCCTCGATCTTCTTGTGCGCTTCGCGCTTGTAACCTTCGACCAGCACGATGTCCGAGGGCGACAGCCGCGCCAGAATATCGTCCAGCGTCGGTTCGTCCTCGCCGCGCAGTTCGTGCATCAGCGCCCAGCGCCGGCCGGATACGATGGCAACCTCCATGGCACCCGCCTGCCGATGGCGGAAAGAATCGGCGCCCGGCTTGTCGATGTCGAAGTCATGGTGGGCGTGCTTCACCGTCGAAACCGTCCAGCCGCGCGCCACCAGCTCGGTGACGAGCTTTTCCGTCAGGGTCGTCTTGCCGGAGTTCTTCCAGCCGGTGATGCCGAATACGCGTCTCATGGCCTGAGGATTTGCAACAGACGCTCCGCCGCAGCAAGGTCGTCCGGTGTGTTGACGTTGAAGAACGGGTCGATCTTCTGGTTGCCGGCCGCGATCATGGGGAACCCGACCTCGACATGGCCCTGGCGCTCCATGAAGGTCGAAACCCGCCGGTTGTCCTCATCGACCAGGAAACGACGCAAGGCGTCGCGCAGGCCGAGCGGCCAGAGCGCGAAGGTCGGGTGCCATCTGCCGCCCGAGCTGGCGACGGCGATCGCGCCAGGCCGGTCGCGGGTTGCGGCGGCGAGGCGCTCGACGAGGCCGTCGGGGAAGAACGGCGTGTCGCCGGCGGCGCTCATCAGCCAAAGACAGCCTGTTTGCTTCGCCGCCCATTCGAGACCGGCGAGGATGCCTGCCAGCGGTCCGGCATGGCC
>NZ_RZTO01000005.1:0-30903 GCF_003997225.1 Mesorhizobium sp. M2C.T.Ca.TU.002.02.1.1 | reverse complement strand
AGACTCAATACGGCGACGCTCGGCCACAATCTCGACGGTCACGGCGCGGGCTGGTCGATCGAGCGTGTGCTCGATGCGTGTGCCGAGCGCGGCCTGCGCGGGATAGTCTTCTGGCGCCGCGAAATCGGCAGCCGCGCCGTCGAGATCGGCGAGCGGGTTCGCGCGGCCGGCCTGAGTGTCGTCGGCTTGTGCCGCGCGCCTTATCTCACCGGCCCCTTGGCGCTGCCCGGCCGCGAGGCTGTCATGGACGATTTCCGCTCCGCAATCGACATGGCTGCCGGTCTCGGCGCGCCTGTCCTGACCATCGTCGCCGGTGGGGTAGAGCCGGGGACGAAAGGCATCGGCGAAAGCCTCAAGCTGGTTGCGGATCGGGTCGCCGAAGCGGCGCCCTACGCGGCGGCCGGAAACGTTCGCCTGGCTCTCGAGCCGTTGCATCCGGTTTACGGCGGCGACCGATCCTGCCTGGTGACGATGCGCGACGCGGTCGATCTTTGCGCCGCCGTCGATGCGCCCAATGTGGGCGTCGCGGTCGACGTCTACCACGTCTGGTGGGATCGCACGCTGGCCGCCGAATTGCTGCGGGCCGGGCCGGAACGCATTTTCGGCTATCACCTGTGCGATTGGCTGGCGCAGACAGGCGACATTCTGCTCGATCGCGGCATGATGGGAGACGGCGTGGCCGACCTTAAAGCGATCCGCGCCGCCGTCGAGGCAGCCGGCTATGCCGGGCCGTGCGAGGTGGAGGTATTCTCGGCGCAGAACTGGTGGAAGCGTGACCCCGGGGACGTCCTGGACACATGCGTGGAGCGCTTCCGCGCCGTTTGTTGAAGACAGAGGCTGGACAGCCGCGATAGACCCTTCGAAGTTCGGGAAATACGTGACTGGGAAGTGATCGTTGCGCAGGAAGCCCAACATCAAGGACATCGCGAAGGTCACCGGCCTATCAACGGCGGCGGTATCCTATGCGTTGACGGGACGAGGGCGGGTTTCCGCGGAAACCCAGGAGATCGTACGAAAGGTCGCGGATGAGATGGGCTTTATCCGCGACTCCGCGGCTGTCCGGCTGCGCACGGGTCAATCCCGATTGCTCGGCGCCGTTCTGCACGACACGTCGAATCCGTTCTTCGCCGAGCTCCTTTCGGATTTTGAGGCGCGCGCCTACGAGGCCGGTTATCTGACGATCGTCGCGAACACGCATGACGACTCCGCCCGACAGGCGGCTCTGATCGACGCCTTGCTGTCGCAAGGCGTCGCGGGACTCCTGATCAGTCCCGCCAACTGCACAACGCCGGACGATTTCGCCATTCTGCGGACACGCGCAACGCCATACGTGATCGCGGTCCGGGATGTGGAAGATCTCAAGGCGGACTATGTCGGCGCTGACGACCGAAAGGCCGGCTATCTTGCTGCCTCCCACTTATTCGAAGCCGGTCTTGAACGTTTCGCGGTGGTTGGCGGCCTTGATCACACGCGCACCTGGCAAGACCGGCTCGACGGCATCAGGGCCGCTGCGGCCGAGCGGGGCGTCGAGCTTGACGAGGCGCTTGTCTTCAGGTGCGCGCCGACGCGGGAGAATGGAACAGAGATCGTCAACCGCATCGTCACGGACTTTCCCGAATGCTGCGCGGCGATCTGCTTCAACGACTACATCGCGCTGGGGGCCTATGCGGCGCTGCATGGCAGCGGCCGTCGCGTCGGAGAGGACTTCTCCATCATAGGCATAGATAATGTTCCTCTTGGGCAGTCGCTTCTGCCACCGTTGACGACGGTCGAACTTTACCCGCGTGGAATCGGCGGGCGGGCGGCGAGGCTTCTGCTCGACCGGATGCGGGATGGCCGGGGTGAGGCTGACCATAACCTGGTCGAACCGCGCCTGGTCGCGCGCCAGTCCGTGGCCGGCGCCCCGAAATCGCGCGGCGCTTGACGCCCGCGTACGCCGGGCATAAAGCAATAATGCACTATCTGGTTACTTATTGGGGAAAACTTTCCCGATAGTCGGGAGGAACCGGCATGCAGAAGCGCTACGACTACATCATAACCGGTGGGGGATCTTCGGGCTGCGTTCTCGCAGCGCGCCTGTCGGAGGATCCGGACGTATCTGTTCTTCTTATCGAGGCTGGCGGCGCGGACCGCCATTATCTGTTTCACTGGCCTGCCGGCTTCGCCAAGATGACCAAGGGGATCGCGTCCTGGGGATGGTCGACGGTGCCTCAGAAGCACATGCAGAATCGCGTGCTCTGGTATACGCAGGCCAAAGTGATCGGAGGCGGGTCGTCCATCAACGCCCAGGTCTATACGCGCGGCAATGCACGAGACTATGACGATTGGCGCGACGTAGCCGGTTGCGAGGGCTGGGGCTTTCGCGATGTGCTGCCGTATTTCAAGCGGGCCGAGGGCAATGAGCGTTTCGACGACGATTATCACGGGACGGATGGGCCGCTTGGCGTCTGCGTCCCCCGTGCCGCGCTACCGATCTGCGACGCCTTCATCCGCGCCGGGCAGCAGATGGGCATTCCCTATAACCCGGATTTCAACGGGCACAGGCAGCGCGGAATAGGGTATTTCCAGCTCACGCAGCGCAATGCCCGGCGCTGCTCCGCATCCGTGGGTTTCCTCGATCCGGCGCGTTCGCGCCGCAACCTTACGGTGATGATCGGGACCGAGGTCGCGCGCATCGTGCTCGACGGCCGCCGAGCGAGAGGGGTTGTTGTGCGCTGCGACGGCGTGGAAAGCGAGATCGCCTGCGAACGCGAGGTGCTCGTGACTTCGGGTGCGATCGGTTCGCCGAGGCTGCTCATGCTGTCGGGAATCGGACCTGCCGACCATCTCGGCAGTGTCGGGATCAAGGTTCTGCACGACCTACCGGGGGTTGGGTCCAACCTTCACGATCACCTCGACCTCTGCGTGCTTTGCGAATGCTCGGGCGATCACTCGTACGACGGTATCTTGCGGCCCGACAGGACCATGCTTGCCGGCTTGCAGTATATGCTCTTCAAAAGCGGACCGGTGGTCTCCTCGCTCTTCGAGACAGGCGCCTTCTGGTACGCCGATCCGGATGCGCGTTCGCCGGACTTGCAGTTCCATTTCGGCCAAGGATCCGGGATCGAGAAGGGCATCGTCAAGCTGGACCGCCCGGGCGTGACGTTGAACGCGGCATTCATCCGGCCTCGCTCCCGCGGTACCGTCCGTCTTGCCTCGGCAGATCCGAACGATGTTCCGCTCATCGATCCGAACTACTGGGCCGATCCCTATGACCGCGAGATGTCGCTGCGCGGACTGGAACTTGCCCGCCAGATCATGGCTCAACCAGCGCTGAGGCCGTTCATTGCGCGCGAAGCACTGCCTGGGCCGGAGGCGCGCGATGCCAAGACGCTGCTCGAATACGCCTGCCGCATGGCCAAAACCCAGCATCACCCGGTTGGCACCTGCAGGATGGGACATGACGAGCTGGCAGTGGTTTCGCCGGACCTGAAAGTGCATGGCCTGGATGGCCTGCGCGTCTGCGACGCCTCGGTCATGCCGTCGATCAATTCGTCGAACACGAATGCGCCGACCATCATGATCGGGGAGAAAGCATCCGATCTCGTCGCCGGACGGCCACCGCTTCCCGCGGCGCTCTTCGATTGGGAGCGCAACGATAGGCCGCAATTCGCCGACGCTTGAGCCAAATGGCATGTCCGGGATCTCACGCCATTGACAGCGTACGCACGGAATGAAATAACTAAATAGTTACTAAGGGAGGGATGAGCAGGATGATGGGAGGACTACCTGTCAGGATCAGTGGCATCCAGCATATCGGCCTGACCGTGCCGGACATGGAGGAGGCGGTCGCCTTCTTCACCCGCATATTCGGCGCGGTCTGCGTGATGGAATGCGGCAGCGTCGACGTTGACGACGAATTCATGATCCGCCGTCTCGGCGTCCCGTCCGGCCGCCGGATCAAGGATCAGCGTGTCATTCGTCTTGGCAATGGCGGCAATCTCGAACTCTTCGAGTACAGCGGCGAGCCCGACCAGACGCCGGTCAAGCAAAACAGCGAGATCGGCGCATGCCACTTTGCTCTTGAGGTCAAGGATGCAGTGGAAGCCACCGAAAGGCTTCGGGCCGCGGGCGTGGATGTCCTGGACGGGCCGACCTTGATCACTTCCGGTCCGATGGAAGGCCTGACCTGGGTCTATCTGAGGTCCCCGTGGGGCCAGTTCCTGGAACTGGTCAGCACCACCGGTCCGATGGGTTATGAAAAGTCCGACGGCCCGCGAATGTGGTCGCCATCCGAATAGCTAATTGCGGCCGGACGGGGGAGGCAGCCCGATCCGAAGTTAATCATCAAGAGGCCCGTATTTAGCTGCTTAAACGTATAACCAAGCTGCCGAAGCGAATGGAGGATGACGCATGATGCAGTGGAAGAAAACAATGTGGGCGGCCGGTGCCGTTCTCGCGATGACCGGGGCAGCCTGGGCGCAGGACAAGCCCTTCGCCGGCGTGGAACTGAAGATGCTGGGTATCGGCGATACGTCGGTCACCCGCGTGGCGCCGATCGTCGGCGAATTCGAGCAGGCGACGGGCATCAAGGTGCATATCGATCAACTGCCTTACCCGGGCCTGATCGACAAGATCATCGTCGAAGCAAGCTCGGACAGCCCGACTTACCAGCTTCTGTGGGTCGACAGCCCCTGGGTCGGCATGCTCGGCGAGGCCGGGGCGCTGGAGGATCTCACTTCCCGGGCAAAGCGCGACGCGGCCGAGATCGGCCTCGACGACATCATCCCGATCCAGCTCCAGGAAAACTCCTGGCAAGGCAAGCTGCTCGCCTTCCCGGCTTCCGGCATGACCTGGCTGCAGCAATATCGGGCGGATCTCTTCGAAAACCCTGACGAGAAGGCTGCGTTCAAGGCGAAATATGGCTACGATCTCGCTCCCGCCAAGACGTGGGCCCAGTATCGCGACATCGCCGAATTCTTCACCAGAAAAAAGGGCCAGCTCGCCGGTGGAAAGCCGCTGGAGAACGATCTCTACGGCGCCAGCCAGTCCTACAGCCGCGTGCAGGGCGCCATCACGCATGACTACTTCCCGTTCATGCGGTCATTCGGCGGGGACTACTGGGATCCGAAAACCGGCCTTTGCGCGATGACGGGCGAGCCGCATATCAAGGCGGCCGAGTTCATGAAGTCGCTGATCCCGTTCAATCCGCCGGACTATCTCGGCCTGATGTGGGACATCCAGTCGGGATTCATGGAGCGGGGCGAGGCGGCGGAGGCGGCCTATTGGAGCGTTCGCTCGGTTCGCCTCACCAATCCCGATGAAGCTGTCCTTGCCAAGATCGGCAAGGCGGGCTTCGCAGCCAATCCGGAGTCCGATGCAGGCCCCCAGCCGACCTATACAGGGTCGCTTTCCTTCGCCATCAACGCGAAGGTCGATGAAAAAACCAAGGATGCCGCCTGGGAGTTCATCAAATGGGCGACCAGCGAGAAGCTGATGCGGCGCTTTGCCGAAGAGGGCAAGGGTGTCAGCCAGTTCCGCAAGTCGATCCTCGGCGATCCGGCCCTGCAGGCGAAGTATCCCTATTACAAGGTGCTGCTGGAATCGCAGAAGAGCGCCCGCCGCCGGATCTTCCATCCATTCTATCAAACCGTGGAAGAGAATTTCGGCGTGGAGCTGAGCAAGTACATGGCTGGCGAGACTGCCACTGCGAAGGAGGCGCTTGAGACCGCCTGCAACGCCGTAAATTCGCAGCTCTCGATGTTCCCGGTCGAACAACGCCTCCGCTGGATCAACGACGTCCCGGCGGAAGTCCTGGCGAAGTGACGACCGTGCCCGCCCCGGTCCACTCCCGCCGGGGCGGGTCCCATCCTCCTCAGAATGGTGTCCGGCCATGAGCCATACGGCGAGCCGCAACAAGCGCATAGCTGTCGTCTTCCTGATTCCAGCGGTAGTGGTCCTCTTCGCGACGACCATCTACCCGATGCTCTACGCGCTGTGGCTCAGCTTTCGGAACTACGATCTGGCCAAGCCCTTCATTCCGCGGATCTTCGTCGGCATTGCCAACTACGCCGAGGTGCTCACCTCCAATGCGTTCTTCCATGCGCTTTTCATCACCTTCAAGCTTATGGCGATGACGCTGTCCGCGCAGCTGGTGCTCGGCGTCGGCATAGCCCTGTTGGTCAGCCAGAAGCTTCCAGGCATGGCGCTGGCACGCACGCTGCTTCTCATTCCGATGATGATTTCGCCGGTCATTGTCGGTCTGGTCTGGCTGTTCCTGTATTTCCCGGAATTGGGTTATCTCAACTATTTTCTCAGTCTCGTGGGCATGGGCCCGGTTGGGTGGATCACCAGCACCCGCTGGGCGCTCACCGCGATCGCGATCGGCGACATCTGGCAGTGGACACCGTTCATCATGATGGGAACGGCGGCTGCTCTTCAGAGTCTTTCGCCGGAGCCTTACGAGGCGGCTCGCATCGACGGCAACTCCCGCTGGGACGTGTTCCGCTATGTGACGCTGCCGCAGCTGAAGCCGGTGCTGATCAGCCTGCTCTTCCTGCGCGCCATCGATGCCTTCAAGATCTACGATATCATTTTCGTGCTCACCAAGGGCGGTCCGGCCGACGCCACGGAGGTCGTCTCCCTCTACATCTACCGGCAAAGCTTCACGTTCTGGCGAATGGGTGTCGGCGCCGCGGCGTCCTTCGTTTCGCTCATCATCATCTCGGTACTGATCACGCTGTTCTTCAAGCAGATGCAGCGCAGCCAGGCCGCGCGGGCTCGTTAGGGAGGGCAGTGGCATGACCCCAAGCCTGCGTGAAAAGCTGTTCATCTATATGCTGGTGATCATCGTCTTGGTGATCTTCATGACGCCGATCTACCTGATCCTGGTGTCGTCGCTGAAGCCGTCGCCGATCATGTTCTCGCGGCCGCCGCGCTTCATCTTCACGCCGACGCTGCAGCACTACTACGACCTGTTCACGATGCGGCCGTTCCATCTGCAGATCCTGAACAGCCTGCTTGTCGCTCTCGGCTCGACCGCCTTCAGCCTCGCCATCGGCACCATGGCCGCCTACGCCATCTCCCGCATCAAGCATCGGCGCATAAACGACGTGGCTTTCTGGATTCTGTCCATGCGCATGTTTCCGCCGATCGCGGTGGTCGTTCCTTACTACATCATCTTCAAGACGATGGGCCTGCTCGATACGCCCCTTGCGCTGATCATCGTCTATTCGACATTCAACATCCCGCTGACGGTCTGGCTTATGAAGGGCTTCTTCGATGAGGTCCCGGAGGCATTGGAGGAAGCGGCCCAGGTCGACGGACATGGCGTCATGGCGACTTTCTTTCGGGTCACCCTGCCGCTGACGGCCCCCGGCCTCGCAGTGTCCGCTGTGTTCTGCTTCATCTTCTCGTGGAACGAGTTCCTGTTCGCGCTGATGCTGACAGGATCCAAGGCCCAGACGGTGACCGTGGCGGTGATGTCCTTCTGGTCGAGCGACGCCGTTCAGTGGGGCCGCATCATGGCTGGTTCCTTCGTGATCCTCATCCCAGGCGTCGTCTTCGTGCTCACCTGCCAACGCTGGCTGGTGAAAGGTCTGACGATGGGGTCGGTCAAAGGATGAGCGCCATGCAACTGTTTCGATTGGGAGGAGAGCGCCGATGTCTTCAGTGACGTTGCGCAAGGTCGTCAAGCGCTATGGTCAGATCGAGGTGGTTCACGGCATCGACCTGGCTGTCGAGGAGGGGGAATTCGTCGTGCTGCTGGGGCCTTCGGGTTGTGGCAAGACGACGACGCTGCGCATGGTCGCCGGGTTGGAGGACATCTCGGGAGGACAACTGGAAATCGCCGGTCGCGTTGTCAACGACCTGGCGCCGAAAGATCGTCAGATCGCCATGGTCTTCCAGAACTACGCGCTGTACCCCCACATGACGGTGCGCCAGAACATGGAATTCGCCCTGAAGCCGCAGAAGCTGCCGGGGAGCGAAGTCTCCGCGCGCATCGCCGAGGCGGCCCGCATTCTGGGTCTGGAGCCGTTGCTCGAACGCAAGCCGGCGCAGCTCTCGGGCGGCCAGAGACAGCGCGTGGCCATGGCCCGTGCCATGGTACGCACGCCGAAAGTGTTCCTGTTCGACGAACCGCTCTCGAACCTCGATGCGAAGCTCCGCACGCAGGTGCGCGTCGAGATCGCGAAGTTGCATAAGCGACTCGGCACCACCGTTCTCTACGTCACGCACGATCAGGTCGAGGCGATGACCCTCGCCGACAAGATCGTCATCATGAAGGACGGCCATATCGAACAGGTCGGCTCCCCCGAAGACGTGTTTGCCAAGCCGCGCAATCTGTTTGTGGCGACGTTCATAGGCAGCCCGGCGATGAACCTGCTGCCGGCCAAGGTGGAGGCCGACAACGGCGCGCCGGTGCTCGTCGCCAACGGTTTCCGCATGACGGCTCCGGCGTCGATCGTCCGCGCACTCAACCCCGGCGCAAGCATCACGGTCGGGATACGTCCGAACGATATTCGCGTCGACGATGAAACCGGAGAGTACGAGGCCGTCATCGAGGTGGACGAGTATCTCGGGACCGAGGCACTGCTCAACCTGCGCGCCGGAGACCACGAACTGGTCGCGCAGGTGCCGGCGGCAGCCCGGCCCGCACCGGACAGGCAGAGCGTGCGCATCGGTTTCGATACGGCGCGCCTGCATGTCTTCGACACCCAGAGCGGTGAAGCAATCCGCTAGCGCAGCCGCAAGCAGCAGTCGAACCGGGAGAGATCAGTCATGGGCAGCGAGATCGTTTTTACGGGCAGGCGGCAGTTTGCGCTGGAGGAGTATCAGGATGCGCCGCTGGGGCCGACAGAGGTGAGGGGACGCACGCTCGCCACGCTGATCAGCCCGGGGACCGAACTGGCCTGGGCGGAGACCGGCAACTTTCCGTTGCGTCCGGGCTATGCGGCTGTCTACGAGGCCGAGGAACTTGGCCGCGACGTTCGGGGTATCTCCCGTGGCGACAAGCTGCTTTCCATGGGAGCGCATCGCTCCACGCAGCAGTTCGACCAGCGTTATGTGCTGAAAGTGCCGGACGGTCTGGCCCCGGAGACGGCCGTGCTTGCCCGCCTTATGGGGGTTTCAATGACAACCCTGATGACAACCGCGGCCCGGCCAGGCGACAGGGTCGTGATCACCGGCGCGGGGCCGGTCGGCTACCTTGCGGCGCATCTTTGCAGGATCGTGGGATATGAGGTCTCGGTCGTCGAACCGGACCCGCGGCGCAACGCACAGGCGCGGGAGTCCGGCCTGTCGGTGCTGACCGAAATGCCTGTGGACGATGCTGGCTTTGCAGGAACGGTGGCGCTGGTCATCGACTGTTCAGGACATGAGGGCGCGGTTCTCGACGGCTGCAAGGTCGTTCGCAAGAAGGGCGAGGTCGTGCTCGTTGGCGTACCCTGGAAGGCCCATACCGGCATGTTGGCGCATGAGATCCTGCACGCGGTTTTCTTCCGCTTTGTGAATTTGCGAAGCGGTTGGGAATGGGAGGTGCCGGTCGTCGGTCGCGACTTCGTCTGGGAAGAACTCTATGAGGGCTATAACAACGCCCAGCACACCACCATGACGGATCTGGCAAAAGCCTTGACCTGGCTGGCGCGTGGACATGTTCCGCTTGCCGGCCTGATCAGGACGTTCTCGCCGGCTGATCCGGCCGCGGTCTATGGCGGGCTGCTGGCGCGCGAAGTCGCCGAGCCGTTCGCGGTGCTGGACTGGGCTGCCGCCGGGCTCCGATGAGCCTCCATTCGAGGTGACGCTCGCAGCCGGCAATCCCGGAACGCGACGACGATCCTGGAAAACCGCGGCCGTTCGGCAGGATCGCCGTCACCGTGGAACAGATACCCGCCTTCAGGCCGCTAAAGCGCGTCGCGATCTTTCAGGTTCGCTCCATGCGCTTCAGGTTTTGATTTTTGCGCATGTCTTTATCCCGAAACCGGTTCCCGCTTTCGGGAGACATGCCTTAGTGTCAGCCTCCCGACCGGAGGCCCTTTTTCCGGAAGGCAGCCAGGCCTGCCCGAAGGTCGTCGCTGCCGGCGGCGATACGTCCGGCAAACGCATCCAGAACACGCTCCCGTTCCTCGCCTTCAGCTGCGTTGATGAGCATCTTGGCGAGCTCGGTGGCGGTGGCGGACCTGCCTGCAACGATAGCGGCAAGTTCCTCGGCCGACGCGAGGCCGCTCCCCTTGTCGACCACCTTGTCGACAAGCGACAATCTCAAGGCTTCGTCGGCGGAATAGACCTCGCCGAAGAGCGACATGCGCCGGATCAATTGGGGGCCGAAACGGCGAGCCGTGCGCTGGGTGCCCGACCAGCCGGGTATGATCCCGAGGCTGGTTTCAGGCAGGCCGATGCGGGCGTGGCGCTCGGCGATCCGATAGTCGGCGCAGGCCGCAAGCTCCAGACCTCCGCCAAGGCAATGGCCGTTGAGGACGGCAATGACCGGTTGTGAAAGCCTGGCGAGAGCGTCGAAGCCGGCATGGCCGTCGCGGATCCAGTGGCGCGCGAACTGCTCGGCGCCGAGCACGCTCCAAGCAGCGACGTCGCCGCCCGCGCAGAACGACTTCTCGCCCTCGCCGGTCAGGATCAGCACCTTCACCGCGGAACGCTCCACCGCTCTGCACAGCGGCACGAGCGCATCGACCATCGCGGCATCGAGCGCGTTGAGCTTCTCAGGCCGGCGGATGGTCATTCGCGCGACCGCCCCATCGAAGCTGAGGTCGAGACGGGGATCGCTCACAGCCGCAGTCCGATCGGCTGGTCAAGGAACAGCGCCGCGTCCATCAGCTTCAGCCCGGGCGACACCGCGAGAGGAGACGCCGCCTGCCGCAGGACGTCACGCTCAAGGTCGAGTCCGGGGGCTATTTCGGTGACGACCAAGCCGTCGCCGGTCAGGCGGATGACGCATCTTTCCGTCACATAGGTGACGTCCTGGCCTTGGCTGACGGCGCGCGCGCCTGAGAAGCTGACCTGGTCCACTTTCGGGACGATCTTTGCGACCTTGCCTTCCTTGTCGATGACCAGCTTTCCGTTCTCCAGCCGCATCTTCGCGCCGGCGTTGAAGTTGCCGGAGAAGACGATCTTGCGCGCCCGCGCGGTGATGTCCACGAAGCCGCCGGCGCCGGCGGTGCGATGCGGCGTCGAGGAAAGGCGCGAGACGTTGACGGATCCGTCGGAGCCTATTTCGAGGAACGACAGCAAGGAACAGTCGAAGCCTCCGGCCTGGAAGTAGGTGAAAAGATGCGGGGAGGCGACGAACGCTTCCGCGTTCGAGGCGCAGCCGAACTTGAAGTCGAGCAATGGCACGCCGCCCACCGGACCCTGTTCGATCACCCAGGTGACGGCGCCGTGCAGTCCTTCCTCGATCAGGATGCGAGGCACGTTGGCCGAGATGCCGAAGCCGATATTGACAGCCCAGCCCGCTCGAAGCTCCTGCGCGACGCGGCGCGCGATGACCTTGGAGACATTGTATTCCGGCGTGCGGAACGTGTGCAGCGGCCGGAACAGTTCGCCCGATATGGCCGGATCGTATGCAGTGCCCGTTGTCTGCAGCTGATCCGGCGCCTCGACGATGAAGTCCACCAGGATACCCGGGACCTGCACCTCATGCGGCCGCAGCGTGCCCTGAGCGGCCACGCGCTTGACCTGGGCAATGACGACGCCGCCGCAATTGCGCGCCGCGAGCGCCATCTCCATCGCGCCGAGGGTCGCTCCCTCCTGCTCGAAGGTGAGGTTTCCCTTCTCGTCCGCCGTGGTCGCGCGGATGATCGCCACATCCGGTTTGAGGGCGGGGAAGTGCAGCCACGTTTCGCCGTTGAATTCCACGCGCTGCACGATCGGCGATTTCCGCGCCACAGCGTTCATGGCGCCGCCCTCGAGCGCCGGATCGACAAAGGTATCCATGCCGACCTTGGTCAGCACGCCCGGACGGTGCGCCGCACCCTCGCGCAACATGTCGAAGACGATTCCCGAGGGGAAGTTCCAGGCCGCCACGTCGCCGGCCAGAATGCGCTGCCAGATCAGCGGCGGCTCGGCATTGGTCGGTCCCGACGGATACGAGCCGCCGATGATGCGGCTGAGCAAGCCCGGCAGGGCGATGTGGTCGACACCTTTGGTGCCGAACATGTCGCCGGCGGCGATCGGATGGATTGTGGTGATGTCGCGCGGCGCTCCCTCCGTCGCGAAGCGTTTGCCAATGGCTTCAAGCACCGCGTCCGGACACAAGAGGCCGGACGACGAATTGACCGCGACCATTGCTCCGTCGCGTATCGCGGCGACGGCCTGCGCTGCCGACCTGACCTTGCTCACGTTTCCTCTCCATAAGGCTTGGCAATAAGTAACTAGATAGTTATATCTGTATAGCCGTCGGCCGCTTTCAAAGCAAGCTCCGCGCCGACGGCAAACCAGTGGGAGGATTTCGATGAACATCATGTTCCAGAAGACGAACCAGCGGATGTTTGGGACGTTCCCTCTTAAGGGGGATACGCTGCGCGCTGCGGTCGCGGCTGCGATCGATGCAGGTTACCGCGCGTTCGACACGGCTCAGGCTTACGGCAATGAAGCCGATACGGGCCTGGCCTTGGCCGAGAGCGGCATACCCCGGGACGAGCTCTGCATCACGACAAAGGTCACCGTGGAGAACTTCTCGCAAGAGCGATTCATGCCGTCAGTCGAACAATCGCTGCAGGATCTGAAGTTGGATCGCGTCGACATCCTGCTGCTTCACTGGCCGACGCCAGGAGGCGACATCAGGCTTTCACTGGAACTGCTTCAGGACGCGCAAGAACGGGGTTTCGCCAGCACCGTCGGAATTTCGAACTACACGGCGGCGATGATGCGCCAAGCGAAGCAGATCGCCAGCGTGCCGCTCGTAACCAATCAGGTGGAATTCCATCCGCTTCTTGACCAGCGCAAGCTGCTGGCGGCCGCGAACGAAACGGGTATCCCGCTGTCATCCTACTGCTCGGTCGCGCGCGGCGAGGTCTTCAAGCATCCGCTGTTCGCCGAGATCGGCGCCGCATACGGCAAGTCAGCTGCCCAGGTCGTGCTGCGCTGGATCCTGCAGAAGGGCTTGCCGATCAACACGATGTCCACCAAGCCGGACAACATCCGCTCGAATTTCGACGTGATGGACTTCACCTTGTCGAGCATCGACATGGGCCGCATCGACGCCATGAACGCCGTCGGTTACCGGGTCGTCGGCAAACGGCTGATCCCCTATGCGCCGGATTTCGACGTCTGAGCGCGCGAACGGTAAGGGCGATCAGATCCGAGGTGACCGGCAGATGCTAGCGGTTGCCGCGGATCAGGTCGGACGCATGCTCGCCGATCATGATTGTCGCCGCGTTGGTGTTTGACCCAACCAGCGACGGCATCACCGAGCTGTCGCATATGCGAATGCCGTCGAGCCCATGCACCCGCAATTGCGGGTCGACCACCGACATCGCGTCCTTCCCCATCTTACAGGTGCAAGTCGGGTGATAGGAGGTGCGGCCGTAGCGTCGCGCATAGGCTTCATAGTCCGACTGCGAGCGCACGCTTGTGTCAGGGAAACGGAGCTCCTTGATGAATTTGCGCAGCGACGGCTGATTGAATATCTCCCGGCTGATCTTGATGCCTTCGACCGATATTCTGAGATCGTGGGGATCAGAAAGGAAATTGGGGTCGACAATCGGATTGTCGCGCGGGTCCGGCGAGCGGAGCGTCACGCTCCCGCGCGATTTCGGGCGCAGCGTATAGCTGTTCAACGTGATCCCGGACGATCCCTTCGGAACCGACGGCACGCCTGCTTCGGCGCCGGCTCCCGCCAGGAAATGGAACTGCAGATCGGGCACCGACCCCGCATGGTTCCCCGTGGAATGCCAGAAGGCGCCACCCTCGACCACGTTTGAGGTTATCGGTCCGCTCTTGAACAGCGTGTACTGGAGGCCGGCCCACAGCATCCAGTGAATCCTGTTGTACTTGTCGAGTGAATCGTGGCCTTTCAACTCCGCCACGATGTCGATGCCAAAATGATCACGAAGGTTTTGCCCGACACCCGGAAGATCCTGGATCGCTTCGATGCCGTGGCGACGGAGGTGGTCGCCAGGGCCGACGCCTGACAGCATCATCAGCTTCGGCGTGCCGATCGCCCCTGAGGTCACCAGCACTTCGCTGTCGGCGCTGGCGACCCGGCGCGAGCGGCCAACCGAGTATTCGACGCCGACCGCCCGCCCGCCTTTGAAGACGACGCGGTGGACCAGAGCTCCCGTGATCAGCGTAAGGTTCGGGCGTCCGAGAGCGGGCTTGAGGTAGCCCACGGCCGCCGAGCAACGCCGGTTGTTCCGCGTCGTGATCTGGTAGATTCCGGCGCCTTCCTGTCTTGTCCCGTTGAAGTCGGGATTATACGGCAGCCCGTATTCCTGACAGCTTTGGACAAAAGCGCGCGAGACGATATTCGGATCGGGTATGTTCGACACCCCGAGCGGCCCGTCGGTGCCGTGCAGGCTGCCGGAGAGGATGGAGTTGCCCTCCGAACGCAGAAAATACTTCTGGACGTCCTTGAACGCCCAGCCGTCGGCGCCTTCCTCGTTTGCCCAGCGGTCGTAATCGGTCTGGTGCCCGCGCGTATAGACCTCGGCATTGATGGACGAACCGCCGCCAAGCACCTTTGCCTGCGCATAAAGAATCTCACGGTTGTCGGCGTGCTTCTGCGGCGCCGTGACCAGTCCCCAGGTGAGCGGCCCCGTGGTCATCTTGGCGAAGCCGACCGGCATATGGATGTAGGGATGGCTGTCCTTGCCGCCAGCCTCGATGATGCAGACCCTGACAGCCGGATTCTCGGACAGGCGCGCGGCAAGTACGCAACCCGACGAGCCTGCGCCGATGATCACATAGTCGAAACCTGTCGTCATCACTTGATCCAGTGCGCACGCTTGCCGACCTCGATGTGGACGGACTTGACCTGTGTGTACTCTTCCACGCCGTACATTCCCGCTTCCCGTCCCCAGCCGGACTGCTTGAACCCGCCAAGCGGCATCTCGGGCCCGCCGGCCATGATCGTGTTCACCCAGAACCGGCCGGCACGCACGCGCCGCGTCACGACCAGCGCCTTGTCGATGTTCTTCGTCCACACGCTGGCGGCCAGGCCATAGACGGTATCGTTCGCAAGGCTGATTGCCTCCTCCACCGTGTCGAAATGGAAGGAAGACAGGACGGGCCCGAAGATTTCGTCGCGGGCAATCGACATTCCGGGCGTGACCCCGGAAAACAATGTCGGCACGATATACTGGCCGCCGCCGAGGTCCAGGGCCTGTCCGCCGGCGACAAGCGTCGCCCCTTCGGCTTTGCCCTTGTCGATATAGCTCAGGATGGTCGAATTCTGCGCATCCGTGGTGATGGCGCCGACCTGCGTCTTCGTCTGCAGCGGATCGCCAACGATGATCTTGGCCATCTTGGCGGCCAGGATTTCCTCGAATTCGCGCGCCACCGAGCGCTCCACGATGACGCGGCTCGACGACACGCAGCATTGACCGGTGTTGAAGCTTATGCCGAAAGCCGCGCCGTCGGCCGCATCCTCGAGGTCGCTGTCCGCAAAGACAATGATTGGATTCTTGCCGCCGAGTTCCAGACCGAGTTTCTTGAAGTTCGAATCGGCAGCGGCGTGCACACAGGAGCGGCCCACCGACGTCGATCCGGTGAAGGACAGCATGTCCACGTCGGGATGCTCGGTCAGCGCCTGGCCAATCGTCCGGCCGGAGCCGGTGACGACGTTATAGACGCCGTCGGGCGCGCCGGCTTCGGAAAGGATCTCGCCAAGCAGCAGCGTGGTCGCGGACGTTACCTCCGAAGGCTTGACGACAACGGTGCATCCGCTGGCCAGGATGAAGGGAATGCGCTCGCACAGGATCAGGAAAGGGAAATTCCAGGGCGTGATGAGCCCGACCACGCCGACCGGCTCGCGCAGAACCATGCCGAAAAGCCCGTCGCCGAGACTGTTGAAGCTGTCGCCATGCAACAGCCTTGCGGCGCCCGCGCCGACCTCGAAGCATGCAATGCAGTGATCGATCTCGCCGCGCGCCTGGGAGATCGGCTTGCCGTTCTCGAGGACTTCCCAATAGGCGATTTCGTCGCGGCGGCGGCGCAGGATATCGGCTGTCCTCAGAAGCACCGCCGCGCGGTCGGCCCCCGGCAGTCCGGCCCACCCGCGATCCTCGAATGCACGGCGCGCCGCGGCGACGGCCGCGTTTAGGTGGTCGACCGTGCATCTGGGCGTGAGCGTCACCGGCACGCCGTGGCCCGGCGACCGGCGCTCGAACATGGCGCCGCCCTTGCGCCAGGATCCGTCCGACCAGAAACCGAATTCGCGCGGCGCATCCGGCAGGGTCGCGCGATCAGTGAAATCAAGCATGGAGTGCCTCCGTTCCGATGGGTGCGCCGGCCGTTCGCGATCGCCGTCCGGCGAGACGCGCCGGCCAGCCCTAGTTGAATACGATCTGCGTCTTCAGATCCTGGGGCCGTTCGGCCAAGGTCTCGAAGACGCGCTGGATCTGATCGAGAGGAAAGGCTGCGCGGGTGAACGCCTCGGTCCGAAAGCGGCCGTGCGACAAAAGTGTCAGCGCGTCGTGCATGTCTTCTCCCATGCCGGCGACCGAGCCCTTGAGACTGTTCTCCTCAAGGATGGTGCGCAAGATATCGACCGGCACCGTGTCCTTGGACCCGGTGAGACCGAAGAATGCGACATGGCCGCCCTTGCGGATGAGCTCGAAAGCGAGCGCGTAAAGCCGCGGTGAACCAACGCTCTCGATCACGAGATCCGCGCCGCGCCCGCCGGTCCTTTTCAGGACCTCCGCCTTAAGCTGGGCGGGATCGGCGACGGCCGCATCCGCTCCGGCTTCAAGGGCAAGACGGCAACGGTCTTCCGACAGGTCGGCGACGATGATTGGCGCAGCGCCGCACAGGCGCATCATCTGGACGTGAAGGTTACCGATCGGCCCTGCGCCGAGAATGACGACGGATTGGCCGAAGGTCGCGCGTGCCTTGCGCGCGGCGCGCACCACGCAGGACACCGGCTCGGTAAGGGCAAGCACCTCGGCCGGCACATTGTCCGGAGCCGGTATGACAAGCCTGGCCGGCACGCACACATATTCCGCGAAGGCGCCGTCGCGTCCGATGCCCACCTGAGTCATGGACGGGCAGTTCAGGATCTCGTTGCGGCGGCACCAATAGCACTCGCCACAACCGATATTGACGTCCGCGACGCAGGTCGTGCCGGGCTCGATGTGCTTCACATGCGCGCCCGTCGCGGCTACGGTCCCGGCAAACTCGTGGCCGGGCACCAGCGGCAGCCGGTCGGCGGCATAGTGACCGTTGAAGATATGGATGTCGGTGCCGCATATGCCGGTCCTCGAGACGCGGATCAGGGCGTCGTCGGGGCCGACCTGCGGAATGGCGATCTCGCGCAGGTCGAAACGGTGCGGAGCGGTCAGAACGGCGGCGCGCATTGTTGCCATGGCGTGTCTCACTTCACGGTGCGGAGCTTGGAGCGGTCGATGGTCAGGGCGATCGCGACGATCAGCACCAGACCGAAGACCATCTGCTGCTGCGTTGCCGCGATGCCGAAGTAGAGCATCGAGGCGCGGATGACCGCCACGATCAGCGTGCCGATCGCGGTGTTCAGCACACCGCCGACGCCGCCTGTCAGCGGCGTTCCGCCGACAAGCACCGCGACGATGGCCGGCAACAGGAAGCCGTTGGCAATCGTCGGAGCTCCTCCCGACAGCTTGACGGAAAAAAGCAGCCCGGCCACCGCGGCCAGCGCTCCGGATATGGCAAAGGCGAGGATCTTGTAGCGGGCGACGTTGAGGCCGGACGCGGCCGCGGCCAGTTCGCCGGCGCCCACGGCCTTCAGCGCACGGCCGAGGATCGTACGCCGTTCTATGATCAGGCAGATTGCCAACAGGCCCAGCGCGATGAAGAGTTCGTGCGGCACGATGCCGGTTCGGCCGATCATCCAGCCGAACGTCTCGTTGCGCTGGGCGGCATCCATGTTGAGAGCGCGGTTGCCAGACAGCCATTGCGCCACCGAAAAGCAGACGCCGCCGACGGCCAGTGTGGAGATGAAAGAGGGGACGTACATGCGGGTGGTCAGGTAGCCGGAAAGCGTTCCCAGCGTGAGTCCGGCAAGGATGCAGAGCGCCGCGACCCAGATCCCCAGCGGCGCGAGATAAACCGAGGCGACGACGGTGATCATGTTCGCCATCGACTGCGCCGACAGGTCGATGCCGCCGATGTAGATCGCGAAGGTCAAGCCCAGCGCCATGATGAACAGCGGCACGATGTCGCCGGCAAGGCTCAGCAGGTTGGCCGGCTTCAGGAAGCTGGGATCGGCGATGCCGACGATCGCGACCAGGATCAGAAGGGTGATCCAGGGCAAGTGCGGCTTGAGGCGTTGGATGTCCATGGAGGCTTCTCAGATCATGTAGTGCAGAAGGTCGTAGAGCGTCGGCTTGGAGCCGGGCACACAATCGAAGCGCTTCTGGATCTCGCCGTCCTTTATGACGACGATGGTGTGGGAGAGGCCGATCGCCTCTTCAAGCGTATCGGCGACCAGGACGACGCCGACCCCGTCGTCGCACATCTCCCTGATCATGTCGTACACATCCTCCTTGGCGCCGATGTCCAGGCCGCGGGTCGGATGATCGAGCAGCATGATGTCGGAGCCGCCCGACCGCCATTTGGCAAGCACGACCTTCTGCTGGTTGCCGCCGGAGAGATTGCCGCAATCGGCATATTCGGAGCTTGCCTTGATGGCGAGCTTGCCGATCCATTTCCTGGCAAGGTCGCGCTCGTCGCCGACATCGAGCCAGCCCATCCGCGCATAACGTGGCATTTGCGAGAGCGTCATGTTCTCGTAGACGTTCATGCCGGCGACGATGCCTTCGACCTTGCGCTCGCGCGGCACATAGCCGACGCCGCGCTCCACCGCGCCTTGAGCGGTCAGCCTGGAAACTGTCTTGCCCTTGATCTTCAGGACGCCTTTGGTTGGCGCGCGCATGCCATAGATGGTTCGAAGGATCGCCTCGCGACCGGAGCCCTCGGTGCCGACCAGGCACAGCACTTCGCCGGCATGAAGTGTCAGCGAGATGTCGCGGACCCGTCCGGGCAGGCTGACGTCCGACAGCTCGACCAGCGGCTTCGCCGGATCGTAGGGCCTCTGCTTCTGTTCCCGGTAATACTCCTTGTCGACATGGCGTCCGACCATCTTGTGCTGGATCGCTTCCGGTGTCGCCGCGCCGCGCGAGACGACGTCGACCACCTGGCCATCCTTCATCACGTAGATGCGGTCCGAAAGCTCCATCACCTCGTCCATGCGATGGGACACGAAGATGAAGGAAGCGCGCGTCGTCAGCTCCCGCACGAGCTTGAACAACAGTTTTACCTCTTCCTCCGCCAGCACCGAGGTCGGCTCGTCGAGCAGGACGACCAGATGGCCCTGTACCCGTTCCTCCAGCGTCAGCACCTTGGCCAGTTCCACGAGCTGGCGCTGCGCGAAGGAAAGGCTCGAGGTGATCGTGCGCGGATCGATATCGAGCTTGACCTTGGCGAGCTGCTTCCGGGCCGCTTTGGCCATCGCCTTCCAGTTGAGCACGCCGAAGCGCGAAAACTGGTCTTCATAGCCCAGGAAGATGTTCTCCATCACCGACAGGTTGGTGATCAGCGATTGCTCCTGGAACACCATGCCGATGCCCCTTTCCATCGCATCGCGGGGGCCGTTGAACCGCACCGGCTTGCCGTCGATGAGGATTTCGCCGCCATCGGGCTGGTAGGCGCCGTAAATCACCTTCATGAGCGTGGATTTGCCGGCGCCATTCTCACCCACCAGCCCGACGATCTCGCCGCGGCTGATGGAGAAGTCGACGGATTTGAGCGCCCTGACGCCCGGAAATTTCTTTTCGACCGCTCTCAATTCATACATGGCGCCCTCACTTGACGAATGCGACCGAGCGCCGGTCCGTCGACAGGATGACCGCGATGATGACGAGCAGCCCAAGAACGGCGGCTTGCAGGAAGTCGGGCAGGCCGATGACCACCATGCCGTTGTTGATCACGGCGACGATGAGGACGCCGACCAGGGTGTTCCATACGCCGCCGATGCCGCCCCAGAGCGCCACGCCGCCGACCACGACCGACGTGATCGACATGAACATGAAGTTGGATCCGGTGACCGATTCCGCCTGGCCGAGCTTCGCCACCTGCAGGATCGCGGCTATGGCGTAGAAGAAGCCGGCAAGCGCAAACCCGGCCATCCGCACCCGCTGCACCTGTACGCCCGAGGCATGGGCAAGGTCCTCGCCGCCGCCGACCGCGTAGAAATAGCGCCCGAGGCGGGTATGGGCCTGGATCAACCAGGCAAGGACGAGGCACAGGCCCGCGACATAGACCATCAGCGGAAATCCGAGAATGCGCCAGGTCAGCAGGGCGCGGAACGTCGGGTCGTTGAATTTGACGATGTCGCCGCCGGTCAGGAGAATCGCGGCGCCAGTGCCGACGAACCCGAGCGCGAGGCTCGCCATGAAGGACGGTATCTTCAGCTTGACGTGAATGAGGCCGTTCACCAGGCCGATCGTGGCCCCGACGGCGAGAATGACCGGGATTGCGATCCAGCCACCGGACGCGAGCGTTCCGCCGAGCGCCAGCATCAGGAAGCAGAACAGCACGGCTGTCAGGGAAACGACACCCTCCATGGAGAGGTCGATGGAACCCATGACGATGATGAAGGTCACGCCGACCGCCACCATGAGCGCGGGCGCTGCCGCGATCGCGATGCGCGCGAAGTTGCGCTGCGACAAGAACGAAGGGTTCAGAGCCGTGAACAGCACTATGAGCGCGAGAAGCACCAGAAAGGGTGCCCAGCGGATCGCGTTCTCCCGCGTGAGGATGCGTGGCAACTTCGGCCTCCCGTCCAAGCGTGCCGTCATAGGGGAGAGCGGCCCGTCTCCGGGCCACCCGATCGAGCTTCTTAGTTACTTGTACTTGATCTGCCCGTTGCTCGGCCCCCAGAAATCCTTCCAATTGTAGGCAGGGACGGAATCGAGATATTTGGCCTTGAAGTCCGCTGCGTCTTTCTTCGTGATAAGGATCGTCGGGCCGTAGAATTCGCGATGCTCTTTCGGCTCCTCCGAGGGCTTGAAGGCGCCGGTCGCGGCATAATAGGCGAGCGCTGCGGTGATGCCGCCGCCCCAGTGAGGATTGGTGAAGACGGTCGCCAGAAGCTTCCCGTCCATCACCAGCTTCACGGCCTCGGGGTTCCCGTCATAGGCGACAATCGGCATGTCCTCGATGCCCTCGGCGCGCAATGCCTCGATGACGCCATAGGCGATGTTGTCGTTGGCGCAGTGGACGCCGGTGATCTTGTCGCCGAAGCGCGTCAGGAAAGACGCCATCAGTTCCGTGCCCTTGGTCGTGTCCCAATCGGCGGGCTGAGCGTCGAGAAGCTCGATGTTGGGGAAGTCCTTCAGCGCGTTCTTCAGGCCGTTGAGGCGCTCGATGGCCGGATTGTTGGCGGCAATACCTCCCAGGTGCACGACGCCGCCCTTGCCGCCCATGGCCTCGAACAGGATACGCGCCGTCTGCTCGGCGGGCTTCTCATCCGACCAGGTCATGTGCGAGACGTAATTGTCGCCGATATCCCACGGGTGCAGGTCGTCGGTCTTGTTCCATATCGTGGAAATGTAGGCGCCGGCATCCCGCACCGCTTCGACCACGGGGCGGGCGTTGGGGCTGTCGTTGGCGTCGCAGGCGATCGCGCACTTGCCGCTGGTCTTGGCTAGAAACGCCTTGATGTCAGCCAGCGACTTCTCCGAGGAACCCTCGTTGATCAGCGAGACGAGGGAATCCTTGGGCTTGCCGAGGGATTCCACGAAGGTTTCCCCGCCCGACACGATCGAGTTCCAGTAAGCCGATGCGCGGTCGCGATAGGACCAGGCGATCGCCGGGTCTGCAATCGCCGCGCGGGCGGCGGCGCCGCCGAAAGCGAAGGGGGCCGCCATGGCTCCCATGCCGGCAGCCGTGGCGAGAAGAAAATTCCGCCGGCTGATGGTCTCGCGCTCGATGTAATCCTTGATGAAAGTCGACATGCTTCCTCCCATTTGGCAACGACCCACAACGGCGGGCCACCTATTGAGCAACCTCGAGAAGCCTGGCCGTGCGACCGCTCTCTTGGTCACTTAATGCACCATCTAGTTACTTCTTGAACATGCAAGAGTCAAGCGGCGGCGCAGCGCACAGCCTGTTGACTTCTTGGACAATTGAAATGACTTTCAGCGTATGACCGATCGTCGCCTGCACGCTGGAACTGGAATCAAGGGAGCGGCCAAAGTGGACGCCACGTCAGACAAATCTCGCAATGTCGCCAAGAAGAAGCGTCTTCGGGACGCCGAAGCGACCAAGCTTCGCATCCTGGAAGCAGCAAAGAGCGATTTCGCCAAGAATGGCCTCGGCGGCGCCCGAGTCGACGTTATCGCGGCGAAGGCCAATGCCAACAAGCGCATGATTTATCATTATTTCGGCAGCAAGGACGGTCTCTTCCAGGCAGTGGTGGAAAATGCCTACCTGGCCATCCGCACAGCCGAACAGAAGCTTCATCTCGACGACCTTGAGCCCAAGGACGCCCTTGAACGCCTCGTGCGGTTCACATGGCAATACTATCTGAAGAATCCTGAGTTCATCACCTTGGTCAACAGCGAGAATCTCCACCGCGCAAAGCATGTGAAGAAGTCTGAGCTGATCAAGACCGCCAGCCGCAAATTCGTTGCCATGGTGTCGGGAATACTTGAGCGAGGCGTCAGCAGCGGCGATTTCCGCGCCGGTATCGACCCTGTGCAGCTGAACATCACGATCGCTGCGATCGGATACTACTATCTGACGAACAGATTTACAGGTTCGATTATTTTCGAACAGGACATGATGGAAAAAGACGCTCTAAACAGACGCTTAGAATTCAATATCGAAACCATTATGAGACTGGTGAGCGCGTAACATTGCCAGTGGGCGGTTGACGGCGACGAGGTCTTCCGCTCGCTGGGGCGTGACTTCGGCGATGCGTCACAAAGCCGATCCGGCGGGCTAATCGCAGCGCCTCGCGATAGAAGCAACCGCGTGATTGAGCTGCGACCGCGAGCGCCAACATCTTCTGCCTCAGATAGCCGCGAACATAGGAATGCAGCTGCCCGCAAAGTCTCTGCGGCAGCATCAGTCACGTCACTTGCGCCGATTTGGCTTTGTGCTTTGTGATTTTCCCACAACCGACCTTATGAGTCTGTGAACCGATCAAGCACGTTGCGGGTGATCTGCTCGGTGAAGCGGTCGCCGCGCTTGAGGCCCATGACCCACTCGCATGTCGCCGCGGTCACCACTTCGCCCTTGCCGCGGGTCATGTGCACCATCATGCCCGCGCCGTATTTGTAGCGGGCGAGGCCTTCCGGGGTCACCTCGCCGGTCACGCATTTGACCAGGCCCTCATGGTCGCTGCCGCGGACGTAATAGCGGAAACCTTCGCCGTCCGGCTCGTCCTCGGCAAGCACCGCCGGCGCCATGGCGAGGATCTCGATCGTTTCCGGCTGACCGTCGACCGGGACAGGGTAGGGCAGGCCATGCCTGAACGTGTAATCGAGACCGTCGACCTCGTAGGCGAAGATGCGCTCCTTGTCGCCGAAGATGTCGGCATAGTGCAGCCCCGTGCGGGCAAACACCCAGTGCTCGGGCCGGTAGACGGTGAAGCCTTTCTGGCCGTGCGGCGCGAAGCCGCCCCAGGACGCGTAGAGCCCATGCAATCCGTTGACGCCGACCGTCGAGGCGCCCGGCCAGGCGACGTCCTTGTCCTCCCAGGCGGTCGACAGCAGATGCGCCTTGTCGGTGCCGGCGACCGGATCGTTGTTGATGGCGTTGAACTTGTGGCAGATCTGGCGCTTGCCGTCGTCCTCCAGGCGGATCTGCCAGAGGAAGTTGGCGCCGAAGCGCGCCAGCCGGCCGCCGCGTTCGACATAGGCTTCGATCGCCAGCCGCATCTCGCGGGTCCAGTATTCGTCGTGGCCGACAATGGTCAGGCACGGATAGGCGTCGAGCAGCTCCGGCCTGTAGTGCAGGTCGGTCTGCGTGATCATGTCGAGCTCGTAGCCTTCCTTCTCCGCCCACAGCACGAAGTGGCGGTCGAACTGCGCCCAGCCGGCGGCGGCGTAATACTGGCCGAAGCCGTTGGCATAGGCCCATTCCTTCATCGGATAGCGCGGCGCGTCGCCGAATTCCGGCAGCGGGTCGGCGCAGATGCGCGGTGCTCCGGGCGGCAGCCAGACGACGCCGCGGGTCCAAGGGCGCTCGAGCGAAAGCACGGGCGAGGGCTGGTCCTTGCCCGGACCGACAACGCCGAAATAGTGGTTGGCGCCGCCGAAATCATTGTAGGCGGTCCATGTGCCGGTCGGCAGGATCATCAGGATCTTGGCGCGGCGCGTTGCCGCCGTCGGACGAACGACGAAGAAATGATGCTGGACGAACTTGCCGCCATTGGCGCGGGCGCAGGTCGAGACGACGCGGTAGAAGCCCGAGCGCAGATCCGCCGGCAGGCGCCAGCGGTGGCTGACGGGCCAGCCGCAGCCGGAGCTATATGCATCCGCCGGGGTCGGCGCGAAGACGCCGGCGATGTTCTCGACCTTGTGGACGGTCTCCGGCCGATAGCCATCGCGATAGATTTCCAGCGTCCATTGCGGCGCAGTTGTGGTGGAGTGGAAGACGACCTCGTCGCCCGGGTCATAGGACATCGTGTCCGTGTAGGTGTAGACCTCGGGCAAAGCAGGGTCGCCGCGCGGCGCCTCATACCAGGGGTTGGAGTGCCAGTGCTCGTCGGCGGACATGGCCCAGGCTTTGCGCGGGCGGATGTTGACCGGGCCGAGTTCTGGAGGGACGAAATCGTCTTCACGGGACATGGGCTTACTCGTTTCAAGGATGATCTGAGAGGCGTTGGTCAAAGGGCGTAGGAGATGAGCTGGCCGGGCAGGCCGAGCGTCACCCAGAGCCGGCCGTCATGGACGCAGCAATTGGTCGGGTCGCTGCCCTCGCCGCAATCGATCATCTCGACCAGCCGGCCGGTGGCGTCGAGGATGGCGACCCGGTCGCCGGTGCTGCCGGTGACGTAGAGCAGGCCGTCATGGAAGACCATGCCGTCGGGGTTGAAGCGGTCGTCGAGACGAACCCATTCCGTCATCGCGCCGACGCTGCCGTCATTCCAGTCGAAGCGCAGCAGGCGATGCTCCATGGTGATGCCGACGATCAGCGAGCCGTCGGGGTGGAACACAAGCCCGTTCGGGAAGCCGGTCATCTTGGCCAGCGCGCGGACCTTCCGGTCCTGTCCCGCCGCAAGCAGCTGCCCGCCATGATAAGCACTGGCATCCGCGCCCAGCACCTCCCAGTTCTGCGGGTCGGTGAACACGATCTCGCCTGCCGGCGTGAAGATGAGGTCATTCGGCCGCGACGGTTTTGCGCCTGGCAACTGGTCGGCGAAGGCCTCCCAGCGGCCGTCGAGCTGCAGGCGCTGGATGCAGCCGGGAATCATCGGCGCCGCGAAATGCAGCGTCTCCAACGATTCCGGCGCAAGGCCGCCATTGTTGCAGATGTAGAGCGCGCCGTCGGGACCGAGCCGCATGCCGTTCGGCGCGCCGGAAAGGGCGGCCAGCTCGCGCACGGCGCCGTCCTTGAAGGCGCGGACCTTGGCGTGCAGCAGGTCGACGAAGGCGATCGAGCCGTCCGGGAGCGCCACCGGTCCCTCCGGAAAGCCCAGGCCCGTCACATGGATTTCCTTCGACCGTTTCATTGCTCCTCCCTTGGCTGAGCTTCTAGCTGGCGACGGCCAGCCCGCGCCGGGCGCGTCCGACCTCGGCGCCGGCTTGCGCTGTCTCGTCGGGCGCGAGGTGGCAGGCCACCATCTGGCCGGTGCCGGGCGTGGCGCGCAGCGGCGGCACTTTCTCCCGGCAGATGTCGCGCGCCAGATGGCAGCGCGGATGGAACCGGCACCCGGATGGCACGTCGGCCGGATTGGGCGGATCGCCGGTGAGCATGATGCGCTTCCACCCGACCTGGCGGCGCGCGGCAAGCGTCGGCGCGGCCGACAATAGCGCCTGCGTGTAAGGGTGCAGCGGCCGCTGCATGATTGCGTCGGCCGTTCCCTGTTCGATGATGATGCCGAGATACATCACCGCGATGCGGTCGGCGACATGGCCGATGACGTCGAGGTCATGCGAGATGATCAGGTAGGAGATGCCGCGCTTGCGCTGGATCTGCAGCATCAGGTTGACGATCTGCGCCTGGATCGAAGGATCGAGCGCCGAGGTCGGCTCGTCGGCGACGATGATTTCCGGTTCAAGCGCCAGCGCCCTTGCGATGGCGATGCGCTGCAGCTGGCCGCCGGAAAACTGGCCAGGCAGTTTCCGGATATCGATGTTCTCCAAGCCGACGAAGGAGAGAAGCTCGCGAATGCGCGTCTCAAGCCCGGCGCCAAGCTTGACGCCATGCGTGTCGAACGGCTCGCGCATCACTTCGGCGATCGTCATGCGCGCGTTGAGCGAGGCGAGCGGATCCTGGAACACGGCCTGCAGGCGACGGCGGATCGGCAGCATGCGTCGGCTGGCGAACCCGGTCACATCGACGCCGTCGAAGCGCACGCGCCCGTCCGTCACGTCGACCAGCTTGAGGGCCAGCCGGGCGAGAGTGGACTTGCCGCATCCACTCTCGCCCACCAGCCCCAACGTCTCCCCCTTGCCCACGGTAAGCGAAACGCCGGCCACCGCCTGCACGGCACGGCCGCCGCGGCGCTGCGAGAAGATCTTCGAGACGGCATCGAGTTCGAGAAGCGCCATGGTCAGCTCCTCGCGGTTTCAAGAGGCGTGGCGGCCTCGATGGGATGATGGCAGGCAAGCTCGACGCTGCCGAATTTCCGCCGCGGCGGTTCGATCGCCTTGCAGTCGTCCCGCGCGCGCGGGCAGCGCGGATGGAAGCGGCAGCCGGCCGGGAAGGCGCCCAGTCCGGGCGCACCGCCGCCGGTGGCGTTAAGTTCCTGCTTGGTAGGCGTCTGCGAGATCATGGCGCTGGTCATCAGCGCGGCGGTGTAAGGATGCGTGGGCTGCAGCATGATGGCGTCGGCCGGCCCGACCTCGGCGATGCGGCCGGCATAGAGCACGAGGATCCGGTCGGCCACTTCGGCGACGACGCCCATGTCGTGCGTGATCAGGATGATCGTCAGCGAAAGCTCGCGCTTCAGTTCGGCAAGCAGCTCGAGCATCTGCGCCTTGATGGTGACATCGAGCGCCGTCGTCGGCTCGTCGGCGATCAGCAGGCTCGGGCCGGCGGCCAGCGCCATCGCGATCATGGCGCGCTGGCGCATGCCGCCGCTGATCTCATGCGGATAGGCAGAGGCGACGCGGCGCGGATCGGGAATGCGCACGCGCTCCAGCATCTCCACGGCGCGCTTTCTTGCCTCGGCGCGGCTGGCAAGGCCGTGCGCGGTCAGTGTCTCCGCGATCTGGTCACCGACCGGCCAGACCGGGTTCAGCGAGCTCAGCGGGTCCTGATAGATCAAGCCGATCTCCGGGCCGCGCAGCTTGCGCAATTCGGCGTCGGGTCGCTTCAGCATTTCGCGATCCTTGAAGCGGATCGAGCCGGAGACGAAGGCGGTGGGCGGCTGCAGGCCGGCGATCGACATGCCGGTCAGCGACTTGCCCGAGCCGGACTCGCCGATGATGACGAAGGTCTCGCCCTCGGCGACGTCGAAGGAAATGCCGTCTACAGCGACGAGGTTCTGGCCCTCGCGCTGGAAGCCGATTGCGAAGTCGCGGACCGACAGGATCATGCGGCCCGCCTCGACGCGAGCGCATCGCCGATCAGCGAGAAGGCGGTGGCGGTCAGCATGATCATGGTGCCGGGAAAAACCAGATACCACCAGGCCGAGCCGAAATAGGGACGCGAGTCGCGGATCAGCAGACCCCATTCCGGCGTCGGCGAATTGGCGCCGAGGCCGAGGAAGGAAAGGGCGGTGACGGCGACCAGCGCGTAGCCGATGTCGGTGGTGACGCGCACATTCACCTCCTGGACGACGAAGGGGATGATGTGGCGGCGCAGGATGGTCATCTCCGACACGCCGAGCGCGCGGGCGGCCTCGACATGCGGCCGCTCGCGCAGGCGCAGCACCTCGCCGCGCACCAGCCGCGCATAGCCCGGCCACCAGATGATGGCGAGCGACAGCGCCACGCTGTCGAGCCCACGCCCGATCGAGGCGGCGACGGCGAGCGCCAGCACCAGCGCCGGGAAACCGAAGAACAGGTCGACAATGCGCATCATCAGATTGTCGATGCCCTGGCGCGCCATGCCGGAGACCGCGCCATAGATCACGCCGAACAGGGCGGAAGCGAAGACGATGGCGATCGCCACGCCAAGCGAATAGCGGGTGCCGTAGACGATGCGCGAGAAGACATCGCGGCCACCTTCGTCCGTGCCGAAGATATGGGTGAGGCTCGGCGGCTTCAGCCGGTCGGCCATGGCAAGCGCGATCGGGTCGCGCGGCGCGATCAGGCCGGGCAGAAGCGTGAAGGCGGCCAGGATCACCAGCACCAGCAGCGCGAGCGGCAAGAGCACGCCCTTCGGCCTCGCGATGGTCCGGCGCGTGGGCTGGGTGGAAATGCTCATGAGCCGACACTCTGCACGCGCGGATCGATCACCGGATAGAGAAGGTCCATCACCAGGTTGATGATGACGAAGCCGGCCGTCGAGACGATCGCCAGCGCGATCACCGGCGAATAGTCGAAGACCTGGAACGACTGGTAGGCGTAGAGGCCGATGCCGGGCCAGTCGAAGATGACCTCGACCAGGATCACCCAGCTGATCATGTAGCCGAACTGCATGGTGGTTGCCGTCAGGATCGGCGACAGCGCATTGCGCAAGATGTGCTTGAACAGGATGCGGTTGGGCGACAGGCCCTTGCCGCGCGCCGTGCGCACATAGAGCCGGCTTTGCTCCTGGATGAGGGCGGCGCGCGACAGCCGCGTGCCGACCGCAAGCAGGTTGACGACGATGGTCGCGGCGGGAAGCGTCAGATGCTTCAGGCTGGCGAGAAAGGCCGAGAGGCTGCCGGCCAGCAGGGAGTCGACCAGCAGGAAGCCACAGACCACGGGTGGCGCCGTCTCGCGGATCGGGAAGCGCGCGCCGAGCGGCAGCCAGTGTAATTTGTAGAAGAAGAAGAACTGCAGCGTCATGCCGAGCCAGAATACCGGGATCCCGGTGCCGACCATGGTGATGAGGCGGATCGCGCCGTCCACCGCGCCGCCGGGGCGGCGGGCGGCGAGCACCGCCAGCGAGAAGCTGACTGCCAGATAAAGGACGAAGCTGACGATCAGGAGTTCCAGCGTCGCCGGCAGATACTGCTTGAGGTCGGTGCTGACGCTGCGGCGTGTGCGAATGGACTCGCCGAGGTCACCCTTGGCGAGGCCGATCATGTAGGAAGCGAATTGCTCCGGCAGCGGCCGGTCGAGACCGTGCTCGACGCGGATGCGCTGCACGGTCTCCTCGGAGGCGTTCTGGCCGGCCAGGAAGGCGGCAGGGTCGGCCGGAACGACACGGCTGAGGAAGAAGGTTATGACCGCGACGGCGATGAGGACGACAAGACCCCAGACCAGACGCTTCAACAGGAAGGCGATCACAACCGTGCCGTCCGCATGCTCACCCCGCTGTTACTTGCTGTACATTTCCCAGAACCGGGCGTTGATGTACTCGGCCGGATCGATGCGGTAGCCGCCGATGCGGTCAGGCTCGGGCACCACGGTCTTCGGCCGCGCGGTCCAGATGATGTAGTGCGAGTCCACCACGATATCGGCCGCCTGCTTGAGCAGCTTGCCGCGCTCGACGGCGTCCGAAATCGTCGGCAGCTTCGCCACGAGATCCTGCAGCGTCTGGTCGAAGAATTTGCCCGAATTGTAGAACCCGCCCTTGAGGTAATGCGCGGAGAAGAACTTGGTCGCATCCGAAGGGCTGAGGTTCGCGTTGCCGAGCACGAAGCAGTTGCTCTTGTCGGATTTGATGGCGGTGATCGCCTCGACGAAGGGCTGCTCCTCGATCTCGACAGTGACGCCGAGCTGCTGGGCCGAGGATTGAAGCACGGTCGCGGCGAAGCGGAATTCCGGGAAACCGGCGGGCACCGAGCATTTCATCTTGGCGTTGGCGAGCCCCGATTTGGCAAGCGCCGCCTTGGCGCCGTCGAGATCGGTCTTGATTTCGGCCTCTTCCTTTTCCGGACTGCCGGGGAACCAGGACGGGACCGGGCCGCGGCCGACTTCGGCCTTGCCCTGGAAGGATTGCACCATGGCGTTGTAGTCGAACGCCTTGACCAGCGCCTCGCGGAAATCCTTGTTGTTGGTCGGCGCCAGATCCATGTTGAGATAGATCGCCGGCCAGGCCCACAGATTGTTGCCTTCGACCAGATGGAAGCCGCTGCTGGTGCCGATGCGTAGCGCCTCGTCGAGCGGCACGAAATTGGCGAGGTCGAACTCGCCGCCCTCAAGGCCGCGGGCGCGGTTGGCGCCATCGGTGACGAAACGGTCGAGCACGCGGTCGAACGGCTTTTCCGGGAACTTGCCCCACCATTTGTCGTTGCGCTTCAACTCGATCTGGGTGCCGCGTGTCCAAGACACGAATTCGTAGGGACCGGTGCCGTTGGCGTTCTCGTTGAACCACGCCTGGCCGAGGTCGTCCTTGTGCTTGGCGATGTCCTCGTCGGACAGCATCTCGATGCGGCTGAGGTTGGAGGCGAGGAAGACTGTCGGCGCCTTGGTCTCGATCTTGACGGTCTTGGGATCGACCACCGTGACG